>VEND01000142.1 GCA_009711765.1 Bacillota bacterium
TGGGACTTTTAATTTTCTTAAGTTTCTGTAGCGTGTTTTGATTCTTTTCCAAGTCTTCCATATACAAGCTCTGAGTCTTCTTCTTATCCATTTATCTAATTTCCTTAGTTTACCTTTCATATCTGCAGAATCTATGTCCTCTTCTTTCTAACTCTTTGTCTAGTTCATCTAAGAGTATATTGCTAAGTAATGGACTTAAAGGGCACCCTTGTCTTAAGCTAACACCTAAATCACCTTCGGTGTTCGGGACTTTCACCCTATAGACTGTGCCCATACTGGGCACACAAATAAAAGCTGTATTAGATAATATCTAATACAGCTAAATCATAATATCTACATCCAATATTCTTTATAAAAATATAAATATACTGAATATAAAATAAGCTGTCATGATACCACCTGATTTATTGCATAAATTAATCACGTTAAATAAAACCTTTGAGATAGGTTTTTTAAATGTACTTAATTATTTAATTTCTTAATTGAAATTAATTAGCAATAAAAAGGTATCATACAGCAGCCCCTCCATAACTTTTATAGTAAATTATACCATAAAATGTAATTTAAGGCAACAATTTTTATCAAATAAAAGAGACTATGAAAAACTTTTTCATAATCTCTAAATATAAAAACTATTTTAATTATATTCTTTTATATCATATACTAATTTTATTTTCTTTTTAAAAAATATAAATGAAATATAGTGAATTATTTAATATCTTTATTTATTTTAGATCCATAACAATCAAGTACTGGCACTACAAACATAAAACCTATACCTGGTTTATGAATATAATCAAGCTCTTCGTTTATCTTATCTACAACCTTATCAAGCCTATCTTTCTCCCTGATTACACTTACAATTGTTTTATTATATGGCTTATCTCCTTCAACAAGTTTTCTTATACTTGAGAATATTGGTATCTTCTCATTGTGTTCAAGTAATACTTTACCCATACCAACACTATCTAATGTGGTTGCTCCACATCTATGTTCATAAAATATTTCATGGATAGTATCAAGCTTATTTGTATCATTTAAAATTAAAAATAATGCATACATTAAATAATCTCCCTCCCTTTTATACATTAGCCTCTTTAGCTTTTATTATAGCAGTTTTTGTAGCTATAGGGCCAACTATTTCAGTTATAATTGTAGTAGCTAGTAATATAGTGATAACTAAAGAGCCTAAAGAATAACCTGCAAACTCCTTACTTACAACTATTGCAAGACCAACTGCAACCCCTACTTGAGAAAGTAATCCAAAACCTATATTCTTTCTAACCACTGATGGGGATTTAGATAAAGTACCTCCTAAAGAAGCTCCAAATACCTTTCCTAAAATTCTAAATATTAAATAAGCAACTCCTATAATTCCTATGTGAGGTAATAATGAAATATCAAGTCTAGCCCCAGCTAAAGTGAAAAAGGCTGCTATTACAGGGGGAGAAAAAGATTCTATATTTGAAAATACTCTTCTACTATTAGAAGCTATATTAGCAACCATAACCCCTAATGCCATTGATGAAAGCAAAGGAGATAAATTAAATTTCCCTGCAACACCTACTAACATTATAATTATGCCAGATGAAAATGTTAGTATTTCAGAATCTGACTTACATTTTTTCACTAAATAAGTTAATATAATACCGAAAAATCCACCTACTAGAATTGATAGTGCTATTTCTGTTATTGGATGAATTATTATTTTATTCATAGTAACGACCTCATGCTTTATAAATACTTTTGCTATTGCAGATGCTATAGCATATATCATAAGACAAATAGCATCATCTATGGCTACAACTCCTAAAAGAGTACTTGTTAATGGTCCCTTTGCTTTATATTCTTTTAATACCATAACAGTCGCTGCAGGAGCAGTAGCAGAGGATACCGCACCTAAAATTAATGCAGTAGATATATTCTTTGTTAATAAATAGGTAACCGAAGTAACAAGGGAAAAAGCTCCTAAAGATTCACATAGAGCTATTATAAAAATTGATTTTCCCAACCTTTTTATTACAGGTATTTTCAGTTCACTACCTATATTAAATGCTATTATTCCTAATGCAAAATCACTTAAAAATGAAAGCTTGTCTATAATTTCGCCATTTACAAGATTAAACCCTGATGTCCCTATTAAAAGACCAGCTAATATATATCCTGCTACTGCTGGTATTTTAAACTTGTTTATAAGTTTTCCAAATATAATTCCAACAATTAATGCCACTCCTAAACTTATGAAAGGATTCATATTATCACACTTCTTTCTTTAAATTTTTTCATTTGTTGGGAAAATTGTTACAGTACATATTAAAAAATATACGATTTTCGATTGGCTTTGTCAGTTTATATTGGTTATTCTAGGGACAATTATTTTAAATGATATAAAAATCAATATAAATGTTTAACAAAGCTAAAAATTAGTATTTTTCCACCTGACTTCTATATTACTCCTCTTAAAGTAATATGTAAAAATTAATTAAATGTCATAAACATTAAATTTCTGTCTTAAATCCCGATTAAATAAGATAGTATATGTTATATGAATATTTCCTCCCATTTAATAGATTTTACTTAAAATAAATCAAAAGAAGCCTTCATAGTAGTGTATCTCCATGAATACTTCTTTTGAAAAGTTTTAAAGTTGAAAATAATTATGTATTTTTTACTTTGTTTCATCCTTAAGTTTATCAACCGCCACACTAACATTCTCTGATGCCTTAAGTTGAGTAGTAGATAATGTATTTAAATTATCTATCTCTTTGTTTATCTTTTTTATTTCATTTGATAATTTAGTTAATATATCATTTATTTTAGATGCAAAATTTTCACTGTCGCTTGCTAATTTCTGTATTTCGTTAGAAACCACTGAAAACCCTCTACCGTGTTCACCGGACCGAGCTGCTTCAATATTAGCATTTATTCCTAGGATTTTCGTTTGATGTGCTATTTTATTTACATATTTAATTATATTGTCACTTTCTTTAATATAATCATTGGAATTTTTTGCTGTTGATATAAGATTTTCACTAACATTATGTATTGTTTTTACTGATGATGTTATTTCCCCAAGTTGATTTTGTACTACTGATGAAGTTTCATTAATTATAGCCATTTGTTCGTTTAATCTTTCTAAAGTTTCGTTATCCCTTTCAACAAGACTCATTATAAGTAATGCGCCTTGAGAATCTATAATTTTACACTCATTACTGTAATTTTCATACAATAATTTAGTAACCTTTTCTACTCCTGTAGCCTCTATTATCATATCAATAGTTTTTGAATCGATATCATTAATAGTATTAGAAAAATTTACACCTAACTCTTTAGCTAATATAATACCTGGAGCATTTAAATCAGTATCAATCATTATTTCAATATTAATTTCATCTAATCTTGATAAGGATTTAAGTATGGACGTACCTCCATTTCCAGCTCCTATTATAGCAATATTCAAATGAATCACTCCCTAATTAATATATACTAAACTGATAATCATAACATATAGTTTACTATATATTGGAGGTATTGACAATAATAATATATTTATTAACAAATTTTTTTCAATAATACATGATATTTATTTAAAAAACATATAATAAATCTAAAATAAAACTCATAAATAAATACTATAAAAACAGATTTTTATAAAAAACTTCCTTAGAAGAAACTTATTTTATTTACACTTAAATATTAGGTTCTTTCCAACCGCCTATATTTTTTTCTATTTCATAAGCAACTTTTAAACATATATCCTCTCTATATTTTCTTGATATAATTTGTACTCCTATAGGAAGTTTTTTCTTTGAAGTCCCAGTCCTTACAACTACTGCTGGATTTCCTGTAAGATTAAATAATTTTGTATAGCTAAAAGACTTTCTATTTTCTCTATTTAAAGTTTTTCCATGTTCTATAGCTGGTTTTGCATTAACTGGACATATTAAAAAGTCATATCTATTTAAGAATTTCTCCATTTTTAATTTTAACTGATCTAAATCTTTAATTAATTCACTATATTTACTAACTGTTAAATTAGAACTTTTATCAGTATCAAAGGCCCATTTAAGTGATGGATGTACTTTCTTAGTCTCTAATCTATTTATAGTATCTCTTATCCATTTACCCCCATCTGCACTAAATATCCTTCCATATAGCTTATCAATATTACTGATATTTTCTGGTCTATGAAGACTTATATTATTTACTTTTCCTTCTAAATACTTAACTACATCCTTTAAAGTATGTTTAATATCATTTGTAGGTGTCATTATTTTATTATCTATAAAATACGCTCCGTTTAAAGAATTTAAATCTACACTTTTAAAATCCCTAACTTCCATATCTATGGTAGATGGATCATTATAATCATATCCATTAATAACATTAAATACAAGGGATAAATCTTCTACATATCGAGCTAAAGGACCTATTTGAGTAAGTGAATCTAGTAACCCTCCAAATCCTACAATATGACCATATCTAGATACTCTTCCCACCGTTGGTTTTAAACCTGCTAAACCACAAAAATGGGCTGGCAATCTTATACTTCCCCCTGTGTCACTTCCTAAACCGATATATGATGCACCTGAAGATATCATAGCTGCTTCTCCACCACTACTCCCACCTGGTGTTTTATTAATATCATAGGGATTATTAGTTTTTCCATAGACTAAATTATTTGTTTCAAATATTAAAGTAAGCTCTGGAGTATTTGTTTTTCCTAAAATAATTGCACCAGCTTTTTTTAGTTTATCTACTACCGTTGCATCATAATTAGGTATATAATTCTTTTTACCTAATGTTCCATAGGTTGTTGTAATATCTTTTGTATTAAAAGAATCCTTTATAGTTATGGGTACTCCATGTAGAGGCCCTAATATATTTCCTTCAGATCTATATTTATCATATTTCCTAGCTTCATCTAAAACTTTTTCATTTTTTTTAACCATACCATTTAATTTAGGATTAACTTTTTCTATCCTTTTTAGTTGTTTCTTTATTATTTCCTCTGAACTTATTTTTCCTAATTTAATCATTTTTGCAATCTGTTTAGCTGATAAGTAAATTAAATCCATATTTAAATCCCCCCCATATATAATTAATTACGATTATCTATTTTAAAAATACTTATAAAATATACTTTCTAGATATTTAATATACATCCTTTCCATTACTTATAAAAAAAGATACCCTTTAAAGGTATCCTTCTTTATATTTTACTTTCTTATTTTTTCTAATAAATTTTTAATATCATTATCATCCATACCTAAACTTTTTAAAAATTTATAATGTTTTTTAGGACTATTACTTTCAAAATCTCGATGCCAAGTTAATAAATCCTCTTCTTTATAACCTAGATTTAATAGCATTTCTGTCCAAGTTCGATTAGTAAAAGAGTGATTTTCATTTATAATTACCTCTTTTGTTAAAATCTCAAGGACTAACTTCTCTTGAATTTTTAATTGTTTAATTTGTAATTGAACCTGATTTAGTCTATTTTTTAATATATTTGAAACTTCAGTATTCTTTATATCTAATAACTCTTTAATTTTATTTAAAGAAATGCCAGCTTCTCTATACATAACAATTTTACTTAACCTATCGACTTTCTTTTCATCATATAATCGGTAGTTATTGCTAGATCTTTTTGTTGGACTTAACAATCCTTGCTTATCATAATAAAGAATGGTACTTCTAGATATATTAAATTTATTTTTAAGATCTTTAATTGTATACATAACTCTCCTTTATTCAACCAACATTTTACCATGTTTTAAGTAATAATTTAATGATCTTTCCCATTTTTTCATATGCTTATTAAATTCTTCCTTTGAACTTTCCTTATGCATAATGTCTATAACTCTTTCATTAAGTGCAATAAAAGTATACTTGATATAACAATGAGTATTATTTTCACTCATTTCTTTAAGACTTATATCTATAATTACTATTAATTTTTCCATAATAGTTTTTACAAATTGTATTTCATAATTCTTAAAATCATGTTTTGTTATTACCCAATGATAATTTCCATAGGGATTATTCGTTTTAAATACACATCCTTTTTCTGCAAATCCACTATCAGAAATAATCATATCATAATCCCATCCCTGTAACCATTCTTTTTCTCTGACAGGACATAATAATGGAAATATTTCATTTCTACTACTTTTTAAAATTTGTTTATATGTTCTTATAACCTTCATATCTTTATTCAAAAAATCCCTCCTTTACTTAATGATAAAGTATGAAGTTATAGTCAGGTCAATATGTATTTTTTTATTTTAAATATTAATAAGTCCGCTAAAAAGCGGACTTACATTACTTATGTTTCCTTCTCTTATTTGATGGCCCCTTTTCTGGATCTATTAAAACCTGTCTTTCTCTATCTCTATTAACATCTGTTAATCTAGGATTATATAAGTCTTCCTTTGCTCTTTTCTTATCCTTATTTTTCATTTTATCACCTCAAAAGTATTATGCGTACTTTCTAAAACATTATTCAGCACTTTTAATCATTCCTTTTTAAAGTGATTACAACTATTTCAGGTCTATTAAATAATCTCTGTGGAAATAAACTATTTCCTAAACCTCTATTTATTATCATTTTAGTTTTATCTTCTTTATAAAGTCCAGAGTAATATTTAGGCAATATACCTTGATCGGGAGCTACTAACCCTCCAATAAAAGGTAAATTTATTTGTCCTCCATGGGAATGCCCAGATAAAACTAAATCTATCGGATATTGTTTATATTCACTGATTTTTTCTGGTCTATGGGAAAGTAAAACTGTGAAATTTTTATCTTCTAACCCTTTAGTTAATTTACTAAGATTATCGTTATATTCTATCAAGTTATTAAAATATGTGTAATCATCTATCCCTAATATATTTAATCTTTTATTATCTTTTCTTATTTCTAGCCTTTCATTTCTTAAAACCTTTACATTCAATTCTTTTAGTTTCTTTTCTAATCCTATAAATTTACCTGAATAAAATTCATGATTCCCTGTAACATAGTATATAGGTGCTATTTTAATTAACTTCTTTAAAAGATTTAAACTTAAGGTTTCATTATATCTTCTTTTATCTATCAAATCCCCTGTTATAACTATTAAATCTGGTTCTTCCTTATATATCTTTTTTATTAAATCTTCCCCATTTTTATAAAATTTTTTATTGTGAATATCTGATAGATGTACAATTTTATATCCTGAAAAGGCTTTTGATATATCTTTAGAATCTACTTTGTAACTAGTTACCATTATGTTGTTATTTTGATAATATAAAAATACTAATAAAGTTATTATTAAAATAATAATCCATAATAATTTCATATATTTTAGTTTCACCTCTAATTCCCCTTTTATGTTTCATAATAAAGTATATAAGCTATAGCCTAATTTGAAATAATATCCCCTTTTTTAAAGTCATCATTACCTTCATTATATCATTCAATCCTAAGTTTTCTATTTTTTCATATTTAGTTATAAGTATAATTATATCTTCTTATTTAATTGATAAAAATTTCTTTAATCCCTTTTATTTATAGAAAAGGTCAAAATCTTATTTGTGATTATATTAAGGAAAAATCACTTTGATATTTGTCCCTTTATTTAATTCACTTTCTATTTCTATTTTTGCTTTATGTAATTTAGCAATTTCTCCACATATTGAAAGACCAAGTCCAGCTCCATTATTAGCCCTTGTCCTTGATTTATCAACCATATAAAAAGCTTCAAATACTTTAGGGATATCCTCCTTTGGAATTCCTATACCTTCATCTTTTATTTCAAGAATAACTTTGTTTTTACTACTCTTGTAAACATTAATATATATATTACTTCCCTTATTTGAAGCTTTAATAGAATTATCAATTAAATTACTAACTAAAATTTTAATTAAATCTTCTTCAACAAAAACTTCGTACTCCTTAGCAGAAATTACTAAATCTATCTTCTTCTTTTGTAATTTTGGCTTCAAATAATCTTTAATATCTAATAATAAGATTTTTATATTTTCTTTTTTAAAACTAAAGTTTTCTTTTTTAAGTAATATTAAATTCATCATTCTCCATGATAATCCTTCTAATCTTTTTCCTTCTTTATGTATATAATTTAAACCTTCTATGAAAGTTTTTTCATTATATGGAGTTGAACGAAGAAAATCTGCATACCCAATTATCGAAGTTAATGGTGTTTTCATTTCATGGGATAGATTATCTATAAACCTTTGTTTTTCCTCAGTTTTTGTCTTTAGTTCATTTATTTTTTCATCAATAGCCGATGCCATATGATTAAAATTTTCTGCTAATACACCTACTTCATCCTTTGAATGGATATTGACTCTCTCTGTGTAATTACCCCTTGCTATCATTTTAGTTGAATTTATTAACTTATCTATAGGATTTGTTATGTATTTACTTAATATATACATGCCTATAGCTAAAATCATAGAAATTATAGTTTCTATTTTAATAAAAAAATTATATTGATTTAGTCTGTCTTTATATACATATGTAATATCCCGTATGTATGTCAACTTATAAGTATTCCCATTTATATCTAATAAATTAGTTATAAATAAAAATGTTTTATCCTCTATATCCCGTATAATATATCTTCTTCTATCCCTAGAAGCTTTTTTAATTTCTACCCTCTCTTTAGGAATTTCCAAATCTATATTGCTAAAAACTACTGAATTATTTTTATCTAAAACTTCTAAATACGCATTTTCATTATCAAATGTTTTTAAATAATCAGTTATTACTTCATTATTAGAATCTATAGAATTATTCTTTAAAAGACTATTTGAAACTAGAGTATAATAGGTTATTGCGGTATAAATACTATAGTGTTCACTTAAACCTCTATCCATTTCTCTTTTTAAGCTAAAGTTATGACTATTTTCTATTAAAAAAAATCCTCCTAAATTAAATGTTATTAGAAATAATATCAACGAATATATAAATATTTTCTGCCAAAATTTCATCTAATCCTCCAATCTATACCCAACCTTAAATATAGTTTTAATATTATCTTCTAAACTTAATTTCTTTCTAAGCTTTTGGATGTGCATATCAACGGTTCTTGTTTCACCTAAATAATTATAACCCCAAACCTTTTCAAGAATTTTTTCTCTCGAGAGGGCTATGCCTTTATTTTTTATTAAGAGATTTAATAACTCAAATTCTTTTAAAGTTAAATCTACAATATTACCATTTTTTCTTACAACTCTTTCTTTTAGATTTATCTCTAATTCTTTAAAGTATAAAATATCATTTTTCTTACCATAACGTCTTAGAACTACTTCAACTCTTGCTAAAAGTTCCATTGCTTCAAAAGGTTTAACTATGTAATCTTCTGCCCCCATCTTTAAACCCTTTACTTTATCTGAAACTGAAGATTTTGCTGTCAAAAAAATTACAGGAATATCTAAATACTTTATTTTATCTAATACACCAAATCCATCTAATTCAGGAAGCATAATATCTAGAATAATCAAATCAAAGTTCTCTTTCTCTATTATATTTACTGCATCATTACCGTTAAAAACTTGTTTTGTTTCATAATTTACCATTTTTAAATTTAATTTTAACAAATCAGAAATAGCTCTATCATCTTCTACTATCAATATTTTAATCAATTTAACATTCCTCCTTTTAGCTTAATATTTTAAAAACAAAAGGTTAATATCTTTAGCTAAATAAAGGCCACTATATTATCACGCTGATAAATAGTGGCTTTTTTATAAAAAAATCAGTTAATGTTAGATTTAATAAAAATCTTTATATTAAATTTTATTTATATTTTTTACATTAAATCATTTCAATATTCTCATCAATATATTATAATTTTATTTTCGCGTATTAAATTTGTCAATATTAATAATCTAACATATTACTAAAATTAATTCTTATATCATTTATAAAAGAGTAATTGATAAAGTATACTTAATAGACATATTTTTACAAAGTTTAAAGTTAGTCTTATTATTAAAATGTTCTAATCACAAAGATTAATAAAAATAAACTAATGAAAAAAAGTATAAAAAAAAGAAGGTTTATTCTTTTATAATCATCCATAACATCTTCCTTGGTTTCTGTTAACACGTTATAATATCCTACTGTTGTAAAATTTCCTAGAGCTACTGATGCATTAGTAGAAACCTTATCCTTTTTCATTGTAAATATTATCAAAAGTAAACTAATTAGAAGTGCAATAAACCATATTTTCCTATATCTTCTTTTGTTGATTTTTCTTTTTAAATATTTTTCTTTTCCATAGGTAACCACCACAGATGCTTCCTTCCTAAATATGAATTTTAGCTGTATATAGCTTGTTACAAACTAAAGGATTACTAGTATATTATTTAACTAGTCATGCCTGTAAAGAAAACTTCTATTTACTACTAAATAATTGACTAAGTGAAAGAACAATTAATATTATTAATACTGGTGATATGATTACTAAGTCCACTCTTATTATTGGTCCTTCTACTGTTTTAGCCCACATTTCTACATAAAATTCCCATATAGCACAAAAAAGTAGTGAAATTATAGTTATAATTTGAGTTTTAGTTATTTTTTTCATATTCTTACTCCTCTCAATATATTCCATTTTAAGTATTTAAATATATATTAGCAACATCTACTCCTTTATACAAATCAAAATACTCCCCCTTCTTCAAAGTCACTCCTAACCCTTCAATAATAAAAAGGTTCACTCCTAATATTTAAAACCTCTTTATCTTTTATTTTAACATCTACATCTAAAATCTGACTTATACCTATTAGAAAAATTACGCTGCTTTTTTATCTTCCTCTAGCACCTTTTAATGTAACTTTTATTTTCACTATAACATACTTATTACATCAGTTTTATGATTTTTTTTATTTATTCTTTAAAACCATATTAGATATTTATTATCTTCTTTCTTAATTATAATCCGTAAGTATCACAAACTTATATTTAACTTGTAAAATAATTGTAAATTTTATGGAAATGTTATTTTACATTTTCCTTTTAAAAATCCGTATCTCAAAATAGGGATTATATACAACACTTTAAATATGATATAAAACCTCTCATAAAATGAAAACTCCAATAGAGTATTTATCTATCGAAGTTTTTATTTTAAAACTATTTCCCTTTTGAATACACAATTTTTTAATCGTATTAATTGAGAGATAAAACTGATTAGTCAGGCTAAGAAACCACCACTTCTTAGCCGATAGGCGAAAGTGGTGGAGGTTCACTAATTAATAAATAACAGTAGACTAACTATTTATATAATAAAACAACGCCTTAAATAAAAATTATTTAAAGACGTTGTTTTGCTTACTCTTTTAATTCTTTATAGGTAACTGTTATATTATCAAAATAAACTTCTGTTTTACCTTCAAATCCTGAATCTACTCCTATAATTATAAATGCATTACCCTCTGAATCTGTTTTAACTACAGCTTTTGTTTCAAATTTTTTGTATCCATAGGAATCATCCATACTGCCATCTGTCTTTACTACATTTCCAAGTAGGGCTAAATCTTTACCTCCCTTACTTTGATTACCTTTGTCTAAATTAAGTCTATAGTGATTAATATCATCTATAACACTATCTGGCTCTTTGTTTACGATACCAGCCTTTACATATACTGACTCTCCAGGAGAACCACCTATTCCCATCATAGCTCCTGGTACATTAGTTGCCATTTTGAATCTTAAATTCATTTGATATTTAGTATTTGCTTTCAGACCATCTTTTTTTCCTATTTTTTTATATGCATACAAAAATAAGTCATCACTTCTATTATGTCCTGTTATATATAGTCCTTTACTTTCATCATCCTCTACAGGTATTTCCTTATACTCAAAACCTAATTCATAAAGATCTTCTACATCAGCATCTACAGGTAAATCTACAAATGATACTTCAAATCCTTCTAAATCATTATCAAAATTATATGATAAAGTTGGTAGGGGCTTTTCAAAAACATTCGTTATTTCTATATTATTATCCTCAACGGATACCTTTGCTTTTAATATTTTTTCTGCAAATTTTAGTGGGACAAAAGTTCTATCATTTATTATTTCTGGCGCTTTCCCTAGGGACATTGGTGCCATTCTTCCAAAAAAATATCTATCTTTTCCTATGATTATTTGAGTCCATTGTGACCCGGCTTTTAATTCTACAGATTGTTCTTTTTCATTCCATTTAACTTCATATCCTAAAGCCTCTGATACTGATCTTAGGGGGATCATAATAACCTCTGAAGAATTTTGAAAAGCCTCTTTTGTATCTAATGGAAGCTTTAACTCTACACCATTTATAATTATTCCATAATTTTTTTCTTCCAAGGTAGATATAGTAGTTGTTTTAACTATATTATTTTTTTTGTTTTTTGTATGTAAATCTTCCCCGGCTGCATAAGTTATACTTCCTATTAAAACAGTTGCTATCAATGTAAATGTTATTAACTTATATTTCATTTTATCTTCTCCTTTATTTATTTATTTTAACTCTTTATACTTTTGACGTTAAAACAATAAAAAAAGTTCCAATAAAATATCTATTTGTAAATAAAAATACATCCACATTGATACTTACTACTTCAAATAACCACTTTAAAAATCCGTTTAAATTATTGTATTTTAATACTTAGTTATATTATCATGTTAATTTTCTAGCTTTATCTATGATTTTATTATAGATTTCAATTATATATGGTTCATTAGAATATTTGTATAGACTATTAACTTCAATCCATCCAACACCACTAGTTTCCTCTTCGTTTATAACCGTCTCTTCAATTTCTTTTCCTATTAATGCATATGATGTATTCAAATGCAAATGAGCTGATATATACTTACCTTTTTTTCTATGTCCATATACGGGTATGATATCTATAGAAATTAAATCTTTAGTTAATGGAACACATCCAAAAGACCTGTCTCTTCTTTTGCTTCCTTAAGTGCTACTTTAAGCATATCGCTATCCCCATCTGCATGACCTCCTGTCCAGGTCCAAGTATTATAAATATTATGATGAATCATAAGAATTTTATCTAATGTTTTATTTAAAATCAATCCAGAACTTGTCATATGGGCTATTTGATTTTCTCTAGTTAATATATTTTCGTAGAAATTATCTATATAGTCTAGAATTATTTTTTTATCGCTTTTTTCTTGTTCATTAATAGGTTTATACTTCTTTATTGCTTCTATAAAATTCATTAATAATACACCCCTTTTAATTGTAATAATATTGCTATGTTTTGTTTAATATTTTAGCGTCTTTAGTACTTTTGTTTTAGAAACTGAACTGAAAATATAAAAAAGTATCTTCTTCTAAGTGATTAAACTCTTTTAAATAGTACTCAAACATAAATATTTTCTTAAAAATAAACTTAAATAAAAGACTATAAAAATCCTTTCTAATAATTTGATCAATCTCTCTAGATTTTTTTTTAAAAAACAAATAGTCTCCTTTTACTATAACTATATAACCGATAAATATAAAAAGAACAGAATGCATCTGCTCCTTTCATGAAAATTTAATTATTCTATTTAAGTGTTTTTAGTTTGCGCTCAATTTCTTTTCTTAATTTTAAAGTTTTTGCTAACTTCTTACCGGCTCTTTTCGCTTGATCTAATGCTTTATCATTTTTTAAAGCCTCTCCCATTTTAAATAATCTTAAAATTTTTATAGTATCTATAACCCTGTATCCTAGAGCTTCGAGAGGTCTAGTCATCGCTTCAGCAGTAAATCCCATTTCTTTTTCTGCATTCTGTTCACAGACAGCTAATACAACAGCATATTTTCCTCCCATTGCCTCATTAATACTCATCCAAACTGAACGATCATCATCTGAAAATACTTCAAAGCTATAACCTCTATCCAAAAAAACTTTCATATCTGATGATATATTATAAAAGTATGTAGGTGACCCTAAAACTATAGCATCTGATTCTAATATAAGAGGATACAATTTATTCATATCATCTTTGATTACACATTTAAAGGTATCTTTACAACCTTCACATCCATTACAACTTTTTATGTCATAATCCCCAAGATTTATTAATTCAGTTTCTATTCCTTCTGTTTCTAATGCTTTTAATGTCTTTTTAACTAGTGTTGAAGTATTACCTTTTTTTCTTTTACTTCCTACAATCCCTAGTACTCTCATCTTTGCACGCTCCTTTTAGCTTAATAGGCATATATATATCCATCCCATCAATATAATTATACTCATCATCAAATTTTAAATGCTCTTCCATGCATTGATGACCTCCATATTCATATTTGCTAACTTCTAACCAACTCTTTAACCGTTTCCATGCATCAATAATTGCCTTCCCTTCACTATTTATAGATAGATTTTTTACACCACAAACAGCATAAAGTCCTCCAGGCATTCGTTTTGTTTTTACCAAAGGATCTATAACTTCAATATCATTACCTATAGTAACACACACCTCATATCCATATTCTTTATCTTTATAGTTTGATGGCCCAGGATTATTATATCCAAAGATTCTAATTTTTTCACTTTCTATATCAATCTTATTTTTACTCATCCAATTACTCATAGTCTCAAAAGCTCTAAGTTCAGGATTTTTTCCATAGTAACAATAATAAGCAACCCTCATAGGTTTCATTTCTTTCAATACCTTTATGTCTGGATAAAGTTCTATAAATTTTTCATTTTCCTTAGAGTAGTATTTATTTAATATATCGATTTCTTTAAACTCCCATGTTAAACCCTGTTTTCTAAATTTACTAGGTGTAACTCCTATAATACGTTTAAAAGCTTTTGTAAAGGAAGTATGATTCCCATATCCATACTTAATAGCTATATTTAATATCGTATTTTTTCTTCTTTCAATCTCCTCTATTGCTTTACTCATCCGTCTTAACCTAATATATTCTTTTGCTCTATAGCCAACCAGCGAAAAAAACATTCTATAAAAGTTTGAAAGGGACATATATGCTTCCCTTGCTACATCTTCTAATTTAATAGAAGAATCCAATCTCTCTTCCATGTAATCAATGGCATTTTGAATTCTTTCATAATAATTCATACATTCCCCTTCTTCCATTTAAGTATAGTAAGTATAGATATATTTTATCACTAAGTTAATATAAATCTAAATTACTCTTTTTCAAAATTATATTATACAGAAAAAAGTCCTAAATGAATTAGAACCTTTTTTCTATACTTTTGTATTAATATATTTTACTGAATATAGTCATCTACATTTCTTTTTCCAAAATATAAATTCATTTACTCCTGGATATTTTATTTCTACAATTTTAAATCCACATTTATTAACATAGAAGTTATGATTCCTTTTTGAAAATCCTGGAGTTTCTGTCCTCCACTTCTTTGTATTAGGATAATTATGCTCTACTAAACTCCATACTCGAGTACCTATTCCCATATTTTCAATTTTGGGATCTATGAACATACATCCAAGAGAGTTATTGCCATCTTCTTTAATCCAAAGTATTATACCCCCTATTAATTCCTTTTTATAATATATTTTATATGTACTCGAATCTTTATGAAGACCCCACTTCATTAGAAAATCTCCTGTATCATATCCAAGTGGTCCCCCTCTTTCTTTTCCTAGATGTATCTTAGAATCTTCATCAAATGCTCTTGTCATAATCTGAGTTAAGGCTTCTACATCTTCTTTTTTCAATGTACTATATGAAATCATTTCATTTCCCTTCAATTACGTCTCCTCCTTATAATATAAACTTTACTTAAAAACATCAATCAAGTAATTAAGTATAATTCTATTATAATAGATGACTTACATTAAAACTCGTCATTTTTTCTAATATTTATCTCCTATTTAATTTTTCAATTCATTAACATACTAACAATGAATAATTAAATTCATACTTAGAAATAGTAACCTTTTACACACATACTAAATCCTCCTTAGCAATCCATATTACAATCTAAAGATCTCACCGGGAAATATAATATACTGTATACATAAATTTCCAATAGCCTTTTGGCCGTTGATATTACTATCTTTACTTTCTGTTTTTCTTTTAAAGCCATACTACTGTCCCCCCGTGTAATGTGTGTGGAAACACAAAAAAACGCCATTACTTGTGGTACGGTTCACCATAATAGAGGTATCAGAGGTTTTTTCTTTCATTTGAGGGACCCCTTATTTACACATTTCAATAAATTTAATCGGATGCTGGATAATTTTTGACGTTTCCTCTATAGTATAGCCCTCATCTAGATATCGTTTTGCTATAACTGCCATAGATTCTCCTATCTCTATAATATGATGGTCTGGGTCATAAATACGAACAACACGTTGTTTCCACTCATGTTTTTTCGGTTGATGAACATATTGAATATTTTCATGTTTTTTTATCTTTTTCATAAATTCATCAAAATCATCTACCTCAAAATATAATTCCATATTATTGGACTTCTCTATAATAGAATCAGTAGGCAAATCTGTAAGCCATGCAAAATCTTCTTGTATTGCAAAACCACCGCTAAAAGTTACATTTTTTCCAAAATCAAAAATAACTTTTTCATTGAAAATTTCTTCATAGAATTTTTTAGAAATATTAACCTCTTTAACTGCTAATAGTGGTAATTTGAATTCCATATCCATATCCTCCCTTGTTTTAGTCAATTGTATAATTGTTGTAAGCTCTAAAGTTGAATTAACTCCTTAGGTACAAAGTTATTTTGCATATTCCATGTGGAAGCTATACCATTTTTCAATCTAAATACCACAAAAGTTTTATAAAAATCTTTTAGCTCTCCACTTTCTTTCCATGACTTTAAAAATTTACGGGTTGGATGTTCTGAAATCTCATCTTTAATATTATTATCATCTACTATCTCCAGTTCACCACTTACACGTACCTGAGTATCATTCCCATTAAAACATAACTCAACCTTTGGATTTTTTACTACTTGATTATATAAATCCTTCATTACCCCTGTGTGAAATATAACTCCGTTTCCATCAGCTTTATAGAGTAACATCCCTCTAACTCTTGGCTGATCCCCCTCTACTGTGGCCAAAAAGAAAACAGGGTTTTCCCTCATTAATTTTAAAATTTCTTCTCTTCTCATAAACAATCCTCCTAATCTTCTCTTTTATATACTTAATTATACATAGATCAGAAGGGAATCTCTTTCAAAAAATTCTCAAATTTTTTCATAATTCTGCCCATTATTTTGAGTATATATTCTGATAATCTGTTGGGGTGCTTCCAAGATGTTTTACAAAGCAAGAAGAAAAATGAGCTGTACTATTAAATCCACATTGCATAGCTATCTCTGTAATACTTTTTGTTTTGCCTCTTAACAATTTCTTAGATTTATCAATTCTAACCTTAATCAAATACTCAATTGGAGTTAATCCAGTTTCTTTCTTGAATGTACGAATAAAATGGGATTTAGACATGTTTGCAAGCTTTGCTAAACTCCCGACTGTCAATTTTTTACCAAAGTTCTGATTAATATACGCTACTGCTTTTTCTATTTGAAATCTTCCAATAAACAAATCTGATGAATCATCTATTTCAAGAGTATTTCTTATCAATTGGTGTGTAATAATATCTGAAAGACTCTCAAGTATACGTTCATAACCAGGTTTTTTATCTTCATATTCACTCATGAATTTCTTTATATAAACCATAATATCCTGATTCACTAAAAATTGCTTCCAAAAATAGTCTTCAGGACTATTTTTGCTATATAAACTATACTGTTTTTCATAAAATTCACTAGATATAAAAATAGCTATATAACGGGTAAACATATCTGTTTTCTCCTCTTCATGACGAATATATGGTGATACTGCCGCAACTAAATAATGATTAGGTAATATTTCTATAGTTACTGGTACTATACTTTGTTCTTCAGAAAAGAACATTATAAAAGAATATGCTGGGTGAGTATGTTGTGGTGTAATAGCATATTCACAAAAGCCAACACTAGGTATGAATATTCCTAAATGTTGACTTATATAGCAATCTACATATTGTAAATTTTTCTCTGTTATATTTCCTACAAGCCTTTGAATGTTTTTTAAAGATTTTTTATCTATTTTCATATAACTACTCCTTGAATATCTTATTAACTACATTTTACTATTCTTTTAACTATTAGCTTTGTATTTAATATTATATCACCTAACTATAACATCTTCTAGTTTATGTAATTATATGATTGATTTTCCATGAGGTTATTGTAGGAATATAACTCTCACCCTAATTGAAATCCGTTTCATATCAATTATTCATCCTATTTGTTATGATACTGTATCTTAGCTAATAAACTCCTCTTTAATCTTAATAATATCAGCACTTATTAATAAACTGCAGTTACTTATGGTATGGTTCTCCGCAATTATGCTATCGGCGGTTTTTCTTAAAAGTATTATTCATTAAAATAGCTATCTAATTCTAATTCAAGCTCTTTTGCATTTCCTAGGCTGTTATGAACTCCAAATCCACAACAAGAACAATTTACTTCTTCTGTCCACTCATAATAACTACATTTATAATCCATATCATCTTCATCCAAATGGTCTATATATTCGATTAATGTTTTTAATCCACATACTGGACAAGTATAATCCTGTATATAGTTATAGTAACATTCTCCCTCCTGTTTATTAACTCTTGCTGTATTCAATGCAACTTTACTTTTACTATCAAATTTCTTTTTATAAAAATACGCCATACTTGTATGACATATTGCTTTATTTCGTTTTTTATAATCTTTACTTTTCCACTCTTCTTTTTTTATACTATTATTGTAACTAGCTCTTCCTAATTCCTTTAAATAAGCTGTTTTCTTTAAAATCTTTTCATCAAAAACTTCGTTAATAGAATCATACAAATTTATAATCTCACTCAAAGGGTCTATACCACAAGCTATGTATTCATATTTCCATTTTCTTTCATATTTTTTGTAATCTGGTTTCCGAGCAATCTTATTAGCTAAGGGTAAGACGAACTTTCCTATAAAATTATCTAGTTTCTTATATGGTAAAACATACAGACCTCTATGCCATGTTCTATTTCTTAAGTTATTTAATTTTTTTAATACTTTTATATTTTCATTTTTGGCTAAAAATTTATATTTATCATCTATAATTCCTTTCTTGTTCAATTGTGAAAAAGCCGTTAGTACTTGACTAAACTCTATTGTATTTAATTTTTCTTCTTCTCTCCCTAAGCTTTCATTAGTTATTAGTTTATATAAAATATCATATCTTCCATGAACTTTAACAACAAGAAGTTTGTTTATCTTTTCTAAAATATCTTTAGTTATTAATTCAAAGAAGTGTTGAAAATGTATAATTGTTTCACAATAGTTCTCATAATAATCCCTTGTATGTGACCAATTTAATTGTTCTTCACTATACATATCATTTCCTTGACTATCTTTATAATCCTTTACCAAAGGACTAATACTTATTTCCATTGATTTGTATGTACTAAAATACGATTTCAAAGCTAATCTCAATGATACAAAAGCTAAACTTTCTAACTCATAATCATCGTTTGATAATTTAAACCCGCTATCTACTATTTTTTTTAGCTCTTTATCTATATTTCCCATAATATTTCCTCCTTTATTTTTAAAATATTTCCCCTATACTACGAGATTTCATCATTTTATTAAAATTTGTATATCTAGGAGATTGTGGAACTAACCCAGGGTTATCCTTTGGTTATTTTATATGTTCCATTTCTTTAGCAGCTTCCTTGAAATATACAATATACTTATTGGTATTTTCATACCTCTCGATTTTACTTACTTCTGCATAATGAGTTATAGCTGATATAGGAGCAGTCTGATAAGCAGCAATATATTTAATCCTATCTAACATTGAGCTTGACATTCTTATTGCATACCAACAGTTTTCTCCTAAGAATACTTTATTAAAACCTTCTTCTTTAGCTGGAACTACTGTTGTATCCAATTCATCTGCTTATAGCTCAGGTTTTGTCTCAATATCAACTTTAATATCTCCTTGAAATGGTTGAAACTTAAATATTCCTTGTTCATCACTACTTACAAATGCTTGAAACTCAACAATATCAGTTTTTATTGTTAGCTGACTTAGTACGTTTTCTAATTCGTCAGTACTTTGGTCTATTACCACTATACAAGCTACTTCTCTATCAAAAAACATTTCTTCAATTAAGTTATCTATATTCCTATATCCTGCTCTTTCTATAAAATCTTCAACCAATTTTAGATACTCTTCATTCTTTTGTATTTCCTCTAACAATACCCTTTTAATCTTTCTTCCGCTTGCTTTATATGAAATAGCAAACTTTAATATCTGCTGCCCTATATGTCTATAAGCATCATGTATTACTAATTCGTTTTCAATAATATAGAGTCTCGGCTCATTGACAAATGAGAAATCAAGTAAGTAGCCATCTAGAATTGATAGAATCTTATCCCTATTCTTTTCTTGATATCAATATAAATCGACTTTTGTCCAAATATTTTACTAGCATTTTCTACTACATCCTCTTCAAACTCAGCCTCTTTAGTGTATTCATAGTAAGTAAATTCTTTATTATTAAATATGAGTTTGTCCATTGCCATCCCACAACCCCTTTGACATTTTTATGCAATATTATTATATAATAAGTCCAAAAATAGAAAAAGAAGTAAAACTCATATTTAATATGATTTTCCTTCTTTATAAGTATAATTATGTACTTTTATTAGTTAAGTACTCAATCAACATCTGTTTCTATATCTAATTAACCTCCTTTCTAAATATAGCAAAATTTGACACGATTCTATTTTATATCGCAATTTTAAAATTTGGAACAGTAGAACAGGGTCAGGGTTGAAAAGTTGAACTAGTATATCGTTCTAATTCAACTTTTCAACCCTGACCCCATTTCTCTCACAAATTGGTATTATTTAATAAAAAAGATTTTCTGCTCTTTTCGTAAGCAAGAAAAGCTTTTTTATTTGAATTATTTTAGATTCATCTATTTATTCAAAAATTCTTTATACAACAATTTTATATTATCACTACATAAAAGCAGCATATTATTTTTGATTTTTTCAATAGGCCAATTCCACCATTTGATTTCTAACAACATTTCAATTTCATCTTGTGTAAATCTTTTTTTTATAGGCTTAGCTGGATTTCCTCCGACAATAGTATATGGCTCTACATCTTTAGTAACTAGTGCTCTTGTTCCTATCACAGCACCATCCCCTATTTTTACTCCAGGCATTATAACTGCTTCAGTTCCTATCCAGACATCATTTCCTACCACAGTATCCCCAGCTGGTATATATCCATCTTTTGCACTCTCATTAATAGTTGAGTAATAAAAAGGATAACTTGTTATCCAATCATATCTGTGCCCTTGATTACCTGCCATCATGAATATAGTTCCTGAACCTATGGAGCAAAATTTTCCTACTTTCAGTTTATCAACATCATCTCTATCCGGTGATAAATACCTTACGCAATAATCCTCAAAATGTTTGGCATGATAATAACCAGAATAATAAGTAAAATCACCAACTTCAATATTTTTTTGTAATATAATCCTTTATAATATAACTATGCATCCATGTTTCAAAAACATTATTGTTCATATCAAATGCCTCCTATACTTTTCTATGTTCCGTCAAAAAAATTAACTTATTTGATATATTTCCAGTGCTAAATCATTGAAATTTAAAGATTTAGCAGGATTTTTAAGTTCTCCCCCCTAAGATTAATGGTAGAGTCACCAATAAATAATACA
>VEND01000093.1 GCA_009711765.1 Bacillota bacterium
TGTGATAAATATGAATGGAAACTCTTATAGAACTAAAGAAACAATGGATTGGATGAAGCAATAATTTTTTTGCTTAAGTGGAACCTTTTCGATTAAAATAGTGGGGAATTTTCACTTGACAAATACATCTCTATTGCATGATTCTTTTCACCCTTTATTTTGCCAATATCATGGAATATAGCAGCTAATCTCATTTCTGTTTTGAATTGATTATCCTAGTCTTTCATTTCGTAATCAATTAATTTCATAAGTATTTTTTCTACTCGATCACTATGTCCAATTATTAATTCTTTTTTAGAATCTCCAGGAAACAGATTGGTATTCTCTGATATTTTTTTCAATCTAATCATTGAGTTTCTATATTCCCTTGCTTTTTCAAGCATTAAATTCCCTCTTTCTATATTTACTTAATCTTAAAACTTTCAAACAGATACTTAATTTCACAAATTACACCTATTATCTTTACTAGCTTTCCCTCACCTTTTATTTCATAATTAAAGATATACCTTTAACTTTTATCTATTTGATACTTACAGCACAATTGTTTTTTAAAGATTGTTTTATTGCCAATACAATTTTTAAAGACTTTATTGCTTCATCGATTGAAATAACTGAATTAGATTCATTATTATTAATATTATTAATTACATATTTAATTACTTGTTCATGATCATTATTCGAAGGTAAATCTATCTCTTCCTTTTTATTATCTTTATATATCATAAATTTCTGTTCTATATCTTGTCCGTATTTACCATCAAAAGTTATAGTTCCAAATTCACATATGATGTCAAAACCAATATTGAATGGGAATATTTTCGGAAGCATTGTTGAACTTTCCACCGAAGCCATACCATTTTTATATTTTAGAGTAGAAAAAACATATGAATTTTTATCCTGAAATCCATTGGCTATTACTTCTGTTGGTAATCCTATTAAATCAGTTAAAAAATCAAAGTTATGTAGCATAAAATTATGTGTAATTCTATCTAAATCCATATCTCCCCAATGGGGAGGTGTCTTTTGATAAAGTTTTATTACTAAAGGCTTTCCTAAAGCATTTGATTTTATCTTTTCAGTTGCAATTCTATGAGGATCAGAAAATTTAAAAAATAAGTCCACAAACAATTTCTTATTATATTTTTTTGCATATCTTTTCATTTCTTCAGCTTCTTCCAAAGTATAACATATAGGCGTCTCGCATAATACATTTTTATTTTTCATTAAAGACTTTATAACATATTTTTTATGCATTGATGTCGGTAAACAAACGTCAATTAAATCTATACTAGGATCATTTATTAGTTCATCAATATTGTTAGTTACTCTTACTTTTAATTCATTCTTAATTTCATCTAATTTCTCTGATGTTCTACCAAATATCCCTGCAATCTCTACCCCTTCTAACTTTTTATAAATATCTGCATGTACCTTCCCAAAACCTGTTCCTAAAATACCTACTTTAATCATCTAATATCCTCTCCTTAACCTATTTAACCCTTTTAATAGGTATATAAATTTCCATTTCAGAATCTTTATCATTATTAAATCTCTGATCATATAATTCAAAATCATCTGCATTAATTGGTTCATAATTAGATTTAGGAAACCAGATTCCATGTATATACCTATAAGTCTTATCTAATTTTGAGGCTGGTCCCTTATGAGTAAAGACAACATATTGATTAGTAGGAACTATATGACTTACCATCTTTTCAGGTATACTACCTAAAGAGTTAACTTCTACACAGGCAATATATCTAAATTTACTTAAATTACTTAAGTTAGATACATGTTCACAAACACCTAAAGCCCTGTTTGCATTTCTTTCTTTTATTTCACCAATTCTTTTATAAAATTCTGTCCATAAACAAGGTATCTCACTATTTTCATTGCTTCCATAATACCTCATACCAATAACCTTAAATCTTTTCTTAGTAATTATTTTAGGTTCTAAACTTATTCCATTATTAAGATGTTTCAAACTATCTTTAGTTAATCTTTTTTTCTCTAATAAAACATAATGTTCTTTCTTCTTTCGATACTTTCCAGGAGTATTACCATACATCCTTTTAAAAGCCCTTGTAAAAGCTTCTTGGGATTGATATTGATACTTTATAGCTATATCAATTATTCTTCCTTTAGTATTAATCAATTCATAAGCAGCTACCGTTAATCTGCGTTTCCTTATATACTCTTTAATAGAAGTTTGAGTAATAGCACGAAAAACTTTATGAAAATAATATAAAGAAAAAAAAGATTTAGCTGCTACATCTTCAAAGTTAATGTCTGAAGTTAAGTTATCTTCAATGTAATCAATTGAACTTTGTATCCTACTAATATACTCCAATATTTCCCCTCCCAGCACTATATATAGACTACCAAATATATAACAAGTTTTTTTGATAATTTATGTTTTATTTAAATTTGTAAGGATTTTAAATTAATATCATATAGCATTTCTTCTATTATTATTTCTGTATCTGACATCTCCCCATCAAGTGTAATGTGAAATAAAACTTCATTATTTAACCACAATCCTCCAATTAATGACAACATATGGTTAGCACATTTTTTTAACATTTCAAACTGTATATCTAAATCATCTTACTGTTAAACAAGTATGAATCACCGATAATGTGCCAAATATCTGATAAGCTCTAAATCTTAGATAAATAAGTCAGCCAAAGCCCACAATTATCCTCTTACTCTCTTTATAAGTAAATATAATCAAAAGTTAAGTTATGGATAATTCTGGATATTTAAATTCTCCTAAATCGCTACAAACGTTTTTGATAAAAATCGGGTCTGTTTTATAATCATGCATAACATATTCAATATCAGTCCAATGAGGTATAAAACCAAACTCAACCTTATTAACATTACAAAATGGTAGAAATTTAATTAATTCAGTAAAATTAATATTTTGAAGTGAGAATACCCCAATCAGCTTCAAAGTCGTTCCCTTTTGCTTTGCAACTATTATAGTTTCAAGTTCAGGTATTTCATATATAAAATCTTTAAGATATCCCATGTGTAAATGAAAAATATTTATACTCTCAGTATTTACACAATCAAACTTATCTGAGTAATTTACGCGATTATATACATAATTCCATACTTTTGGATCATCATATTGTAATTTATTTGGTTTAATTTCATTATCTATCTCCACTTCACAAACAGGTTTTTTTTCAAATACACGCTTAAACCCAAACTTTGGATAGAAATTAACACCCCCATCATTTGCAGATAGATACATTGGAACACTCTCATATTTATTAATAATGTGTTCCATCAATATCCGTGATAATCCCCTGCCCCTATACTCTTGTTTTGTAGCTACTGCTCCAATTGATAAAGCAGAATATTTCTTTCTGTTAAACATTATTTTTGTCTTAAAAACACAGATATTAGAGATTATTTCTCCGCTTTCAATAATTGAATAGCTTTCATAATCTTCATCCCACAAATTAAGGTCATACCAAAACTGAAAATCTAGAAAAACTTCCTTTAAAAGATTGTTTAAAACATTTTGATACTTTTTATCATTCCTATTGTTAAATGAGAGGTACATAGTTTATCCCCCTTTACAGATACTTTCTTTTATTACCACATTATATGGAAGTTTTTCATACTATTTTTTATAAACTTTCCACATTTCACTATCATGTCACCTACTACTTCATAGTCTCGTTTTTTATATAGCTTTTGTATTCTTTAATCTAAGTAGTTTGCCACCTTATTATCCAAATGTTTCAAGTACCATTCCGTTGTTAACTCAATAACTCGATCTAAGTGTTCTCTACAGCCGTGTTTTGCTCCGTCAATCACAACTAGTTCGGAGGCTTCTGATAATAAATGCATCCCCTTTTTTGTATTTTCCAACAGCTTTATTTCTTCCCTATCTTCCTCATTATTCCCATGAATGATAAGGACTGGACATGTTACACCTTTTAATAATTCCTCTTGGTCAATTTCTTCAAAGTCCTGCAACATTTGATGTCCCACACGACGAATGCCTAACTCTATGCTATTAAGCGTTATAAAACCCTCTCTCTCTAATTCAGCCATTTGCTCTTGTGTGAATTCCTCATTCCAATCATATTTCATGCTATGAGTCAATGCACCCATCAGAACCATCGTTTCAACCTCTGGCTTAAAGCATCTTAAGCATATCAATGAACCGAGGCTGTTTCCAAATAATGCTACTTTTTTATAACCTTTAGATTTCATAAATTCAATGGATGAATTCAAATCATCGACCTCATTTGCAGCACTAAGTATGTCTGGATCACTTTCACCGCACCCGCTGAAATCAAAGGCAAAGACATTAAAATTGAGTTTATTTAAAGCTTCAGCGATCTTATTAAATCTTCCTTGAGAAGACTTATTGTTTGTAAAACCGTGAGCCATAATAATAATACTATTTGAATCTGAAGTATATAAATTCCCTACCAATGATAGGTTCCTAGAATTTTTAAATACTAATCTCTCCATATTTTCGACTCCTTTCTTCAATCTTTAAATGTCTTATAAGGCTTTGGTAATTCAAAGTGAAATAAAGAATCTTTAAAGAATATTTTCAATTCACCAATACATTACAATTTTTTCTCTGACTTTTAATCTGTTAATAAAAGAAATTAAAATTTTTTATAGAAATGAACTCTTTTAAACTTTTTAACTTTCTTTAGTTAATAATTTTCTTATACAATATAACAATCTTTCTAATTAAGTTATTTAATTTTTTATTCTTTTAAATAATCTACTAACATAATCAATTATAAAAGCAAGTGCTAGTGGAATTACAATACTTGCTAGAGAAATGCTAGATCCAGTAGCTCCATGTGGAACATTAACCTTTAAAAATTTCACATCTAATCCATATCCAATAACTTGTCCGATAATAAATAATCCCATAAAAGTACTTACTAGTCTGGGAAACATATTTTTCTTAATTAGTAGAATACTTACCATCAATGTAAAAGTTATAGATATAATAATATTAACAAAATGTGGCCACATATAGCATGTCCTCCTTCTTTCAATAAAAACCTTTTCTGTTACATAATTAGCTGTATTTCTATTTCATATATTTAAACTATTATGTGATATCTATCATATGTATTTTTTTCTTATAGTATTTTGTTATTACAGATATAAATCTTGCTATGTTACGACATTCCATATGGTTTTTGTGGAATGTATTTAAATATCATGTAAGACAATGATAAGAAAACTTGCCATTCCTAGTTAATTTTTATAAAACTATTCATTAACAATTATATCCCTTTATATGTACAAAATATGTCGTTTTTTATCATTTCAGGTATTAATTTTATATTAGATTTAGCACCATTTAAAGTTCAATTTTTTATCTTTTTATGTTTTTTTTAAGAAACACATTATTTTTTTAGATTTCTTTAATAGTCTTTTTATATAACTATAATTGATATGGTAAAGTTACTTTAATTTTTATAAAGCTATCACACAAATTATGAGGCCAGTTTTGTCCTGTCTCGTTTTTTTAGGTTATATTTATGATATACTCTTATAAAAGTTAAAGGGGGATTTAACATGACAAAAAGACTTTTTTTATTATTAGGAATCATTTTATTAGCAGTAATGTTATCTACAGGATGTCAAAAAAATACTGATAGCTCAAATATACATAAGGATACAAATCAGAAAAACTATACTGCTAAAAAAAGTATAGCTTACAAAAAAATCAAAGAATCAAATGAAATAATTAAGTCAATTGTACCTGGAGGTTATGAATCTGAAATTAAATTGCCTAATGAAAACCTTACAGTTAAATCTAAAATATCTATTATGGATGGAAAAATTTATAGAATAATAGTAAAAGTTTATGATGAAAATGATTCATTAATAAATGATCATTATATCAGCCTTTTATCTGATGATAATAAAAAACAAAAAATTGAAAATGGAGTAACTGCTTTAAATACTTATTTAGAACAAATAATTAGTACACAAAACTATCAGCAGTTACAATCACTATCAAGGGATGAATGGGTATATGATGTATTTATAAAAGCATTTGAAGCAACCATTGATAAGGCATTGGAACAATATACTATTTCTATTGATAAAAATAATCTTAATAAGATACAGGCTAAGTCTGAAAAAATTAAATCAATAAGGGATGGAGAATATACAATACAAACTAAAAAAGATTACGAAAATTATTTTGAAATACTAACTTTAACTATCTCTGATGGTGTAATAGAAAAATTAAAGTTTAGTATAGTTGATGGAGTAAAGGTTTTTAATGAAGAATATGAAAAAGTCTTTAGTAAAATACTCTATAAAGAGCAATGCAGAAATGATTTAGCAGGTTTAAAACAATATGTATCTGAAATTATTACTAAACAAGGAATGGATGATGTAGATGTTATTACTGGAGCCACATGGTCATATGATAAACTCAAATATGCTTACGATAAAGCTATTGAAAATGCTCTAAATAAACAATAAGTAATATGTCTTTATAGCTATGATTTTAAACTAATATGCCATTAATACAAACTCATTTTTTAACATTTTAATTGATAGTAAAGCTGACTATATGGTAAAATTTTATTGAGGTGATATTATGAAAGAAAAAATTACCTTTGGAGAATACCTAAGTCAGCTTCTTAAGTTGAGATCATGGTCTGCTGCAAAGCTTGCAAGAATGATAAACCTTGACCCCTCATACGTTCAAAAATGGGTTAGGGGGGATAGAGTCCCGGCGTTACAATCAAATCATATCTCTAATATTGTTAAAGCACTAACTTATGGTATAGATAATAAACATAAAAAAGGATTATTTCAACTTTATATAAATTTATTAGTAAAGAGTGGCTATAAAATAGATAATATTAACTCTATTGATTTACTAATTATAACATTAGAAAATGCTCTTAAAGAAACTCAAGTATATAGTTTAACCTTAGATGTATCAGAGAGAAAGTGTGTTAATATAATTGAAACTGATAAAGTAATTAAATCATTAAGTAATATAAACTTTAGCCCAACAAGTAGTGATTTAAAAACAAAAAAGTTTGAAATAGAATTTAATAATATGCCAAATGTATTGCATGGCAAAAAAAATATATTAAAAGGTATAATATCATTATTTAGAAAAGCTAGTGAAGATAGGAATAATACCAAACTAAATATAATGATGACTTTTCAAAGCGAAAAAAATATTATATCAGGATGTGGTAAGAACTTAGCAAGTGATTTTAAAAAAAGCTTAATAGATGCGTTAAATAAAGGCTATAAACTTACTCATCTAAGTAGATTAAATCAAAATATTACAAGAACCTTTAATATTGTAAAAGATATTATTAGCTTTGTTTCAAAGAAGGTTGAATATATGCCATTATATCTAGAAAAATATGGATTAGTCTCTCCTGCTAACGAGCTCATAATAGTTGAAAATATAGGTGCTATAGTTTGTTATGGTACAAAAGAATTAAGTGATATAGATACTGCATTTGTTATTAAAGATAAAGCTGGCATAAAAGCATTAATAAATCATTTTGACTTATTACTTAATTCAGCATCAGAATTATTAGAAATATATGAAAGTGAAGAACAAATATATAAAAGAGCCGTTAATACAGATAAATGCTTGAGTAATATGTATAGTTATGGTTGTAGTCTTAATCATTTTACTTATAGTTATGATATATGGGAAAAATATTTAAAGAAATTTTCAAAAGACAATTCTATAATAAAACCACACTTGAAAAGAATAAAACTCAGATATAAAGCTTTTTTTGAACAGATAACAAATTATAAGTATTATAATATACTATCTAAAAAAGCTATCACCCATCTTATATCTAAAGAAAGTTATTTATCTAAAATAAAATATCAAAAACCTGAAAAGCAGGATATTATTGATCATATAAAAAATATAATTTATCTTTTAGAAAACTATGATAACTATTCTATTGCCTTTGTTAATGATGATTTTATTGACAGTAAAAAAGTATCTTGGGAAGTAAAACAAAATCATTCAGTAATACTTGGTTATAACAATTATGATAAAACTAAAGAAAATGTTAACATTAAGATGTATATTACTGAAGATACTATAGTTAATTCTTTTAGTAACTATTTCGAATTTCTCTGGGAAAAAGCATCTCCTTATAGTAAAGATAAAGAACAAAATATAAAATGGTTAAAAGAACAAATAAAATGGTACCAAAGTAAAACTTTTTTAAAAAATAAACTTATAAAAATTCGATTTTTCCTAGGAATTATGTGATGATTATCTTAACTTCTATAACGCTTTATCAAATTGTTTAAATGATTATCTTCTAGAAATTTAAATTGTTAAACTCTATACCACAATCATCTAATATATATATTCAAAATCTGGACCTCGTATTTACATATGTCCAAAAATCTATTATACCTTCAATATCACCTTTAACATTAAATGGTTTTAAAAAAAGATCTGTATGTATTAATTTAAGTATATGTCTAAAATTATCATTGATATCTATATATTCTTTAAATTTCATAATAATAAATATTTTTATTAAATTGAACTTTAGTGGTATAAATAGTTAATTCGTGATCTTGTCAATACTAGTATAAAAAATAACTCTTCTTAGCGCCTTCAAATTATCTTTCTTTCATCTTGTAGTTAGATATAACGATCCAAGAATATTTAGACCATCAACATGTTTTTTTAACTGTTGCAAATGCTATATTATGTATAGTGGCATTTATATATTTTTCTAAACACTTCTAAACATGATACTTTTAAAATACATCTTTATTGTTTTATTAGCTCCTAACAGTAACCATAGGGTACATAGCTTAATATCAGTTCCTATTTTTGAAACATAACAATGAAATTCTTTTTGATTCTTATAGACTCCTACAAATTAATACCCTTATTTTTACAAATAATTTTTCTTCATGGCGGTTTTCGTAAATATTATAGCTATAATAATACGATGGGTTAATCTCTTATAGTATATCGTATTTCGTTTCCAAACACATAGAAACGAGCATGAGTTACGCCTTGTAACTCATCTTCTGGCATGAAGTTTCCTATTATTTCAATTGAATATCCAATGCCATTGTATGTTCCTGAACCACCATCTTTTTTAGCAGTTTCAATATTCAATCGTGCAAATATTGGTTTTTCAAATTTATGTGTACTTATACGATAATCTACAACACCCATTGTAAATGAAATGGTTAACAATATTAGAACCACGATAATAATACGCTTGAATATTTTGTTTTTTCTCATAGTTATCAATTCCTTTCGCTTTATGCAGGTCTAAGAAACTCAATTGTTGTCGCTTTATCAGGCTTAAACATTGTAGTAAGAAAGTTTTCTTTCTTGTATTTTTATCCATATCACGGCTGATTTCTAGGAACTTTAACCATGCTAAGTAGTTGTCCATATACTTTGTCGCTACGCCTTTAAATCTGCGATTTATCCAGTCCTCAAGGCGACTGTGATCTGAATTAACATGCTGAATATGATAAACCTTTTCTACAACCCTTTGTTTCTTTGAGGCATTGAGCGTTTTGTGTTCCAAACCTTTCTTAATAGCAAAATTTTTGTAGTTAGTAGCATGGTCAGTACAAAGGATTACATCATCAGATAAATGACTCCCAAAGGCTTTATCTATTTCATTGGCTGTGATACGACCTTCTGTATCACTGGCAACTACTATACATACTTGTTCACTACTCAAGTTCCATCCATATAGGCACTAAGTCAATTTGCAAAATGGTTTCCTACTGTATATAATTCCTTATACTATGCTTGTTGCTCATGAGGTTTTAGTTTTAAAAAGTCACTTAGAATTGATGCTTTACTCATTAAAAACCTCCATCCGAATGTATATTCCTATATTGAGCATAGTTTCTTAGTTAGACACAATATTTACAAAAACCGCCTTCTTCATTATCAAATGTACAAACATACATAGTAACTATTTATCTTTTGTTAAGTTTAAATACTCAACTTTCAGTAATTCATAATCTACCGAAGACTGAAGTTCACCAATCTGATCTTTCCACCACTCATAGTTAATTCTCACTTTTCTAAAACCAATTTTCTCATATACGTGTTGTGCTCTTTTATTGTTTAAATTTGTATCAAGAATAATCTTTTCAAATTTGTAATCTTCAAATAAACTTTTTATAAACATTTTTAAAATAATTGTTCCTAATCCTCTCTCCTGCTTTGTAATATCACAAATTTTAATACCTATCTCTACAGTTTTTGAACCTTTATTTTTGAAAGACATCTCACCAATAGGGAGTCTTTCATATTCTATCATTAGTCTTCTGCCCTTTTTATCAGTATCGTTCTTTAAATCTTCTTCTATATTTTTAACAGTTGTTCCTAAACCTTTAGGAAATCCAGCATGTGACATTATTTCTCCATCATTCCACCATTTGCATAGAATTTTAGCATCACTTGATATTGCATTTCGAATTAATATATTCTCTTTTTCTATAAACAAGACTTTCCCCCCACAAAAATAATTTTCATAATCTAAATAATCAATACATGTTTTTGCCCCAAAAATCATTCTAGAATCAATGTATCAATTTCATCGTCATCATTGAGCCAATGGTCACCCATCGCCCCTGGCACAAATTCCAGCCTTCTTAGTTGTATATTCCTTCTTAATACTTAAGTGGCTATAATACTTCCTAAGTTCCTGACATTATTTTTATACATACCATGTACTAAAATTCCAACAGGCCCTCTAGAATCTCACCTTTTGCATTTGCAATTCCTTTATACTGATTTCAGTTACGTTAAAAAAGTTATCATCTGCGTTACTTATCTTTCAATACAGACACGGTTAACAGAGTCGAATGTGCTTTAGGGAAGCGTTCTCCCCTATTGTCTATATAATTTTCTGTGTACACTTTATATTTACTATCACCAGTAAAGACACAACACTTAATAATGGTGGTTGGCTAAACCTTACCATACAAAGACTTTACCTACTTATTATTTTTTGAAGTTTCCGTAATTGTGTTTCAATTAAATTTATGTCCGTATCTATGTTATCTTTCCTTGTTCCACCATACTCTAGTGTCACAATTCTTGGTTGAGTTAATGATAATACCTCTTTTAAAAATGTATAATCTTCTTTTCTCATTTCCAAATGGGAATCATAATACTCATTTTTAATTAATCTTGGCCCATTAACATGTATTTCCTTCACCAAGTTTAACGGAAGCTTCTTTAAATATGATATCTCACTTTCCCCTCTATACCATGCACTTATTTTTAAATGAGATAAATCTAATAATAATCCTATATCTGCAACTTCACATATCTCTTTTATAAATTCTGGATCTGCTAGGACCTCATATTTTTCAGGTAAACAAGTAATCGGCATATTTTCTACTAAGTATGTACTATTAATTTCCCTTTTTCCTTCTCTAATTTTTGATAATGTTTTCTCTTTTAATACTTCTCTTGTTATAATACCCTTTATATCCCCTTTACTAGCTCGTAAATGAACACCTACATGGGGGGATTTACATTCACTAACGGCTTTATTGACTTTTTCTAAACTCCATCCGTGTAAATTTGTATTACTTAATACATAAGGTACTATATGAAAGAGTCCCGGTCTTATAAATTGAATTTCTTTAAATTGAGCATCATACAAGACTTCATTAGCAAGTTTTATCCAACTTACATCTACTTTTTCTTTTCTTATTAACTCGATTAACTCTTGAGAATAATTACAACCAAGTTGTATCATTTTATTTCTCCTTTCCTTAATTAACAGACTATAAAGGTGGTATTGTGTAACAGAGGATAGTGAGCTTCTATCTTATCTATATGGGATTAAATCGGTTTCATTTAATTTGCTTGCATCAAATCTAAAGTGAAGTGATGAAATATTTCCATCATCTAATGCTATTTTATAAAATCAGGCTTAATATCTGTTCCATCAATACCTTCAACGAACTCTCTTTCCCAAAATTTCACAACTCTCTCAATCCCACTCTCTTTAATTTATTTCCTAACACTTGTTTTATAAAAATAACCTGTATTAGTTAACCTAGATTGTAATAAACATTCCTTCAAGATATTAAAGGCACTCCCTTCTCTAGGTAGTGTTGAATCTACAAAAGTATTACACCCTGCAGACTTCAATTATATTAAGTATGTGACCATAGTTCTTAAAATATCCTCTTCATTGTAACCTGTAATATGAATATAGTCTGCACTAATACTGTCACATATAATATGTTCATTCATAAGTGTTGTTCCCATATCCATCGCTTTTAGACTTCCTGTAACAGTATTAATTTTTTTAACTCATATTAATAAATGTTATATGTAAGGTTTATTAAATTCCAGCCATCTACTATAAATACACTTTCAGCTCCTCAAACTTTCAAACATTAGATATTAGGAGTTTGTTGTTATGTTATGTGGTGGTGCACACGAAAACTACCAGTAGCAATAATTAAGTTGATTTAACTAAATAGTCTTTAATGCAATAAGAGTGAATTCTCCTGGATATTTTTCATTGGCCCAAGATGGATGTTCGTCAAATTGCTTTATTGTAAACTCACTTTTAATAACTGAATTTATGATTTCACTTATTGTATATTTTCGGTAACTACATAAAGGCATCTGTTGCCTAACTTCTTTTGGATAAAACCTAGCATGAGCCATTTCACCCTCATAAACTTCTGCCGAAAAATAGCTCATTGTTGAATATTCAACCTGTAATACATCAGAATTTTTTGTGAATGAATGAAAATCACTACAAATCATTTTACCAGCAGGTTTAAGTAATTGATTCATAATATCCAAAAACTGATTTATATTATATGTGTTGACTTATTTATGCTTTAAAGTAACAGTTTTTTGAAAAAACATCTTACTATTTATAATAATGATATGTATCTGTATATTTATCTTTATAATTTAAACTCTTTAGTCTTCATATTTTTCCTTTAACTCTTTAAATATTCGTAAACCTTCATCATAAAATTATTATCTGTATCATATGATAGATTTTTTCTATTAGTATCTAAATGGCATATTCCTATAGAGTCGATTACTACTTGAGCAGTAATTTGTCTTTCATAATTAAATATAACCGATATTGCTTTATCATAATTTAGTTCTTTATTAGTTGTACCATATATATCTAATTTGCTATAAGACTACAAGTCTATTAATAGTTTCTTGAGTTAATTTTCCTTCTGATTGATAAACACTCTGACTATAAGATATAATTATTTCGTCTGACTTAATATCTTTTTTATATTTGTTTATGTTACTACATCCTGCTGTTACAAAACATAACAACAGAAATATAGTAATAATAATTGTAATTCTTCTCAATACTTCCTTCTCTTGACACTGGTGTCCTTCACATTTCATGTATGGATATAAATAAGCGTGTTTTATATAGTGTTTAGATGAACAAAAACATCCTATTCTTTGTCATTAAAATATGCCTGACATCTACTAATCCATATGCTATTATGCTCTTCAGGTGTAACAATTCTTTGTGTTAAATCTTTAATTGAATAAATATTGTTTTCTTCACACCACCCTAGACATGTTTTATAAAACTCAATATTATCTATTTCAGTTTCGATGTATGCATAAACATACTCAAAACCTTTTTTGTATGCTGCCATCAATCTAGAATATCCATCAATACAAACTATCTTATCATCTATCTTAATACAATTCACAACAATATCTTCTGGAGACTTAATCCATGAGCATACCCTATCTAATTTTACTTCATCAATCGAAAGCTGTTCTGGTGTGATTTCTTCAATATTAATTCTGAATATATCAATTCCTTTGTCCACGTTCATTGACCATCTCAAATTTTTTTTAAATCCAGCACTAAAAAGCACATTTGTATTAATAGGATTGTTCTCTTCACAATATGTAATAGTTCTCAGATAGGGAGCCCAATAATTTAACTCTTCTATTAGACCCTTAAAAATTCTATCATCTTCACTTATATCAAATGAATCATAATTAGTTATTTCAGCTTCTTTAAAATTTTTTATCTTATATTCTAATACTCCAATAACTTTCTCATCTTTTCTAGCTATTAAGGCTGTATTATGGCTAATACTATTATTATGTTTTATATACTTAAAATCATTTTCATTTGCTCTATAAAATTCCATTTTAAATTCCTCCATTTTTTTCATTTAATTATTTTTTTGAAATGCCATCTAGCAAGTTCCGGATTGTAGTTGTCCTATGTATTTAATAGGATGACTACAATCCTATGTTATGTGCAGTATTATTTACTTAATAAATGTATACTTAACCCGTTTAGACTTTATAAAGTAAGTTATCCAAACACCTGCCCTACAAAAACTTCCAATTACTCTTATAATATTTTCACTACTTACAGCTATTCCATTATAATTTAAATAAAGTATTCTACTTAAATTTATTATATTTACAGCAACAATAAGTCCTATTGCATAACGTGGATAAAAACTTTTCTTAGAAAACATAAATAATATAGCTAGTATAACAGCTATAACTAATACTACTTTAATTACTAAATCAAAATTAGTTAAGTTATAAACAAAAGGATTATAATACTCGCTTTTAGAATCTATTAACTTTGGCATTGTTCCGTCTAAGTAAAGATTATAACCCTTAACTACTGTCTTAACAGCTGAAAATATAGTTATGATATATCCAACTATTACTAAAATTAACCATCCACCTATTTTATTATAGTCTTCATGTACATTTATACTCTCGTCATTAATACTCTTCATTTCATTCAAACTTATACTTCCTCTCCTTTATATTTTAATAATAACTATTCTAAAATAAATATTTCAAATAACTATTTTATTCTCAACAGCTTATTAAAAAATGTTTTATTCTGCTTTCACATGCTTTTGTGGACTATCGCCATTATGTGTTATATAAAGTACCCTGCCCTTTATGTATTTCATTTGAAATATCTTGTTATATCACTTTCTTCATCATATTTATATTCTCTATCTAATGTTTAACACCTTCCATATTTTTTATTTGTTTTTCTGAATCTATATTAAAAAAGCTCTAAAATTCGACTTAATAAAGTCGACCCTCAGAGATCTTTCCTATCTATCCTACCCACACAGTCTTTTCTAGAAAATCTATATTCTTATAATTCTTTTGCTTAAAACTCTATCTTTTGCCTAGTATTCTACAATTCCTTTTATCTTTTCTACTACTTCTTTAATAATTTCAATTGTTCCATCAGTTCGTTATATACTTCCAAATTATGTATGGCTCTTTCATACATAAAAACGTTTTATTAGTAAGTGTCAAATAAAAGAGTGTAGACTAATAAACTAGGTCATGAGATAATTATTCTAACAAATAAAAGTAACGAGGAACTATAAATTATGTCAATAGACTTAAATATCCGTAAGTGTCGTAGCAGTGAACAAACATTAGAAAATGTTTTATCAGTCTACTTACTTATATACCCCTCTGTAATTTTCAGGCAACAATTCTGCTATTTCCTTCATTATATAATTTGTGGCAAAATTTTCATATTCTTTTTTATCTTGCTTTTTTGCTCTCTTAGGAGGTTTAAATTGTTTTCCAATGTTGATATGAACATCTGCATAATTAAAAGTTTCCAAACTCATATCCCCTTCTCTATTTATAGGTAACAGTTTTTCTGTCCCATATAATCCAATAGGCACAATATGAGCTCCTGTCATTCTTGCTATAAGAAGGACTCCTTTCTTTGCTTTTATCAAACTACCAATTCTACTTCTAGTTCCTTCTGGGAAAATTAGTAGACTTTCCCCTTGTTTGATAAGTTTTATAATTTTCTTAAGCCCCTTTTTATCAGCAGTATTAGGATTTATATTAGTCGTCTTTATTACATTAATCCCTATGCTTGTAACAGAATTATTTGACAGTTTTACACCTGCTACAAAAGTTGGATCAATCTCTTTTAAAGCCTTATTTAAAACTAATCCATCAGAATTGCTTAAATGATTACATATAAAAATAGTTGGTGTTTTTATTCCCTTTAAATTTTCACTTCCCTCTATTTTTATATTGGCATATTTTTTTAGGTATTTATCAACAATTTTTTTAGATACGTATGTGACAAATTTATCCGGTAAAACATTTATAATTTTTGCCATTGTGTTGGATATCATTACTTACTTCCCTCCTGAATGTTTCTATACTTAAGGTTTTATATTGAAATGCTTTGCTATTACACCGTTTTTACTCTTACAGACTTAAATTAAGTACTTATTAAAAATATAATAAGAAATTAGGATTATAACTATTAATAGTATTTGTATAATTGTAATAATACTTTTTTTCATTGAAAATTTACTCAAAGCATATCGAATAGTTCTAAAATAAAATCCTACCCATACTCCAAGTAAAACTGCATAACTTATATTCCCTCGTCCTGGAAAAAACTCATGAATTCCGGTTAAATAAATTACAGATATTATAAATAATAAAATTAAATAAAATATTGTATTTAAAAGATCTCTTTTTTCCAATAAAATGTTTTCTACCTCCTTAGATTTAATAATAATCTTTTTTAGTTCTATTCTTTCCAGTTGGGCAATGCTTCTTGAATTCATCATGTTCCATCTATACAGCATATTAATAGTTTACATTACCTTAACCTTTGAAAATCGTTTAGCAAATAATAATGCTATTGGTAAAAACATCATACACCAAAACAATAAGGCAATTATACCTGTAGTTGCACCATCACTATCTCCCAAAAATATCGGTGTCATAGGTAAATATATACAAATTATAAATATACCATGAATAAGAAGCAAATATCTTAATACCTTATTAATTTTATCCTGCGGCTCAATAGTTAATCCTACAAAAAAAGTAGATAAAGCCATAATTCCATAACCTATAATGTCGATACTAAACATCCAACTATCTGTAAAAGAATAATCAAATACACTAACAATTTCTATGGGCAAAACTTTATGTTTAATAACTGTTAGTTGAGTAAAATATACAAGACTTACAAAAACTGAATATATAACGCCAAAGAATTTACCTGCTTCTGCTGCGATTAATTTATCTTTCTTACAAAGTTTACAAGATCCTATAACTGTAACAACATATGACCATGATAGAAAAATACAAGCGCCATATGAAACCATATCTAATATAGGCTTCCTTTCTATCAGTGATAATACTAAACTAACAAAGAAGATAACAATTGATATAGCTAGAATTATAGATGATAAAATACTAATCCTTTTATTCATAAAACTCCCCCTAATTTTTAATATACAATCTAGCCAATTATTAAAACTCATGAATAAAACATTGATATTCTTTATTGTCAAATTTATTATGTGTATCAATTATTATATTCTCTTAGTATTTTATGTCTTCGACCGTTTCATCTAAAGTTAAGCAGTTACTTATTTTAGTTTTTCTATATTATGATGTTTCATAAACTTTTCCATTAAATCATTAGCAATCTTCAAAGCATCTTCTCTGTCTTTTGCAGGTGAAGATATCATTAAACCATCTTTTTCACTCCACCCGTTATATAAAATTGTTAGTTTATCTAAATCTTCATTTATAAAAATCTGTCCAAAAGTTTTTGTATATCCATCACTACTATAGGTAAGCATAGCCATATTATTCTCAACAAAATCAGAACATTTTAATTCAAAGTCTTCGGCGAAAATTTTACCTTCGAAATGATAACCTCCAAATCCTGATGTCTTAAGCACTCCTATTACTTTTATTTTCAAATTTTCTTCATAAGAATCATTTCCAAGCTGATATTTAATACTAGATAATTCATTATTATACTCTTTTGTTTCATTTAAAGAAAAATATAAAAGACCCATTATTATTATAAAAACAAAATATAATAAATTCTGTTTTTTCAATCTCAATGACAATCCCCCTTGCTAGTGAGTAATTAACTATTCTCTGTAATGTAGAAATTATGTCATCTAGCGATTTTAGCTGATGTCACTTATAAAGTTTATAAATATAGACCTTTTTCAACACTCATTTCAATAGTATCTTTTACAATAGACCAAAGTTTGGGCGTATTAGTTTTAATAAGTTCTTTCTTCTTAAAAACATTTTCTACTTTGATTTTATGAGGATTATAATTCTTCGGTGCTGTGAGCAAATGATTTATAATCGGTTGTAAGGCATCTAGTGATGAAGCAAATTTAGCTTCTTCAGTTTCACCAAGTTCAAATTCAAGCCATAGGTCTACAAATTCTACTGCTTGATCATCTGGCAAAATTGAAACTAATTTCTTTAAAGCCTTTTCTTCTTTATCACTAGCACTACTTCTAGCCTCATCATCATAAAGAAAAGTATCACCATCATATATTTCAACTAAATCATGAATCAATAACATTTTAATTATTTTAAGTTGATCTAACCCTGAAGCATCACTTTGTTCAAGTAATACCATCGCCATTAAAGATAAATGCCATGAATGTTCAGCACTATTTTCAGGTCTTTCGTCATCCAATGTTAAATTCTGACGTTTGATTACTTTCAACTTTTCGATTTCTTTAATGAATTTTATCTGTTTTTTTATTCTATTCATAATTCCTCCCCACTAATTTAATTATTAACATAATTAGATCAAAAAACAAATACTTTAGAATATAGATTTCAGCTAAGGTGTCCTACATGTCTTTAATAGGATGACTTAAACTGTATGTTAGCAATATAGCTTATCTTTGTTCTATAATCCAAATAAACATTATACCCATATGAAAATATATATATGCTTAAAGGGTATATATTGCTTTAATGTTCGGTATTGTCTACTAACAATGATCTAATCTTATTAACTTATCCATAACATTCTACTTTCAACTAGCTTCCACTTAGAATCTTTTTTATTAAACTTAAATAAAAATCCGATTTCACCTTTTCCTGATCTATATTTTGAAGCTTCAAATGATATTTCATCTGAAGTAAACTTATTAATATTATCAACTCTTATTAAAATCCCATTTCTAAGATATAAATTTTTCTCGTCAAACTCTCCTTCATTTATAAGATCTTTTAAAGAAACATCCTTTACTTTCATATACTTTTTTTCAATATATTCCTTAATTACTCTATCATCTTCTTTATTTATACCCTTTAAGGTTCTCATTTCAATTGCTATATATTTTATATCACTATTTAATCCTTGATCTTCTTTAACTAATTTCTCAATTGCTTTTATATATACATCAGCCAAGTTTGGATTTTTATCGATCACAACACCTTCATTTTTGTTTCACATCCTAAATATGTCAAAAGAGAAACTATTATTACTATTAAAAATATGAATTTTCTCATTAACATCCCTCACTTTTTTTCTATCATTTTTGCTTTGTAAAAAAATTACATATAATGTTCATAAGCCTTTTTAAGGTGGAGTGCACAGTCGAAAGTTAACGTTAGTTTCAAATTAACCACATCTTACTTCCAATCACTAAATACACTAAAATAATCCCCCATTATATTTTCTCTGTACTGTTATCATAAGTATAAAACCATATATAAAGCTTATAACAAAGCATATCCAACCAAAAGAAGTACTAGTAACAAAATCTATCACTCCCGTCAACATCATACCTAATCCGATGATAATACATGCTTTTCCCATCTTCTCTGTATATGGTTTTTTATCAGACTCAGCTACATTCTTATAATGATAATCTTGTATAAGTGTAATTTTCTCTTTCTTCCATATTCTCCATCCAATAATTAAAAATGCTATTCCTAAAATCAATTAAATATAATTGAAGAAAAGAAACTAATATACTTAACCCTAAAAGTACCTTCTATAATTAATATGTAAAAAAGATAAATTATTGGTGACTAATACAGAAAATGTTCCAATATAAATTAAAAACCAGCCCCAATTGTTTTTATTTTTAAATTACAATAGTTTTTTTCCATGTTTTTTTCTCCTTTCCCATTAATCAAATATTTAATCTAATGGTCTTAGGCTTCACTACGTGGCACATGCATATATCTAAATTATACTGAGACATGTGGAATAATCCATGTTAAACAACGTTTATTATTTACTATCTTAATATTACTAAAACCAAGTCATAACTACATATCCTCTAAAATTGGTCCACCTTCAATAAATTCTGATTCTAGTCCCAGTTTTCTGAAATACTTACACATGCTCTGACATGCGAATTTTACTGTGGGATAGTGTGTACCTCCTAGTAAGTTAATCTAATTTTCCCTTTCATACTGATGAACTTCTGTATATATTTCACTTGATATCCCTGTAATTAGAACACTAACTCCTTTATCTAAAATTTCTTTAACATATCTTATATCATTCCCACCGCCAGCTACTACTGCCACTTTTGAATCCTTAATTAATTTATGTCCATACATATATAATTTGACTGGATGTCCGATTACTTCAGAGAATTTTTTAAAACTCTTCTATTAAATCTATATCTATAGTACCTATTACTCCGTTTTTTGCTCCTCTTGATAATGCAAAACTTTCTATAATCTTAATTCCTAAATTTTTAGCAAGTGCTACACTTGTAGAATAATCACTAAAATTATCTAGTGGTACATGATAGCAAAATATAGAAATATTTCTTTGCTTAAATATTTCCAATTGTTCCTTATCCATAAGATAAAACGGTGGCTTTTTTGTTATATCCCAGTTTGATAGATAATGTACGAAAAGCATAGCATTTTCAACATCATCATTTATAATTTGAGTCATTACTTGATATGTGGGAAAAACAGCCGTATATGTATTTCATTTCATAAAAATCCTTAATATCACTTTCTTCATTATATTTATATTCTCTATCTAATGCTTAACACCTTCCATATTTTTCATTTGTTTTTTTTATCTATAGTAAAAAAGCTCTAAAGTTCGACCTAATAAAATCGACGCTCAGAGACGTTTCCTAGCTATCTGATCCACAAAGTCCTTCCTAGCTAACTTATATTCTTATAATTCTTTTGCTTTAAACTTTGAAACTTGTATTAAAAGTTTACTTTTTACCTACTATAAAATAACTTGCTACTGGGTGTTTTATACCGTTACTAGAATATTGCCACGGTCCACACGGTTTTTGTGTACTGTTGCAACTGCTTGTTAGATGAAGTTGTATCTATCTTAAGTTTCATATTTGTATAAATGGGAAATCTCATTCACTGATACTACTTTGAATTTTTTGTCTGTTTTATCAAATTCTAATATACTAATTCCACAATGCATGGATAAAAGTTAAACCTTTTATATTGTGGTAATTCAAGAATTTTAGCAATAATAGAACGAATAACTCCACCGTGACAGACAACACAAATATTTTTTAATTTCTTTGAATCAAATGATCTTAAAAAGTTTATCACTCTTTGTTGCACATCCTCCCCTGATTCTGCATTAGGATAACAAAAGTCTTTCTCTTTTTTTATATAATCATAATAAAACTCTGGATACTCACTTTTTATTTGATCCTCTGAAAATGTGTGAAATACGCCCATATGGATTTCCCTAATACATTTATTTAGAGTTTCCCCATTTTTTTGAGAGTAGATGAAAAGTTTGTTGTGGATAAGTAAAATAGGAGTAATATCTTTATTAACAGATTTGATTTTTTTGCATAAAAATAAGCAAAATAGCCCATTGTTT
>VEND01000060.1 GCA_009711765.1 Bacillota bacterium
GTTTTATAAGTTTATCTTCACAGTATGAAAAATTTAGATTGTCTTAATGAACCGCCGTATACCGAACGGTACGTATGGTGGTGTGAGAGGTCGGTAGATAAAATAATTATCTACCTCCTACTCGATTGATTATATATTATCTACTGTAGGTGGTTTTACTATGAAAGTTAAAATAGCACCTATTACAGAAAGTACAGCAGCAATCATAAATGTTGGTTTTAATCCTCCAGCATTTGCAACGATTATTGGACCAACTAATGCGGCTGCTCCATAAGCTTGATATATAACTCCATAGTTTGCACCTAAATTTTTAATACCAAAGAATTCTCCCGTTATTGTTGGGAACACTGCTAAGAATCCACCAAAGCAGAATGCAATACCAGCCAAGCACGAAAAGAAAGTAATATATTGTAAAGTAACTATACTCATTGTAATCATTGATACAGCAGTTATTATAAACATCATTGTTACGACTCTTATTCTACCTAATTTATCTGAAAGTGTACCCCATACAAGTCTTCCACCAGCATTAAAAAGTGCAATCATAGCAACTGCATTTGCAGCTACCGAAGCATCTAATCCAGCCAATTGCATACCAATATCTTTAGCAAGGCCTATAACTAAAAGTCCACTCATACATCCAAATAAATACATTACCCAAACTAAATAAAATGATTTTGTTTTAATCATTTCTCCAACTGTAAAGATATTTTCTTTAATAGCATTAGAGTTCCTAACAGTAGAGCCATATCCAGCTGGTGGAAGTATCAATAATTGAGATCCAATTAAACTTAAAACAAAATAAATTAAACCTAAATAAAAGAATGTTGAAGAAACACCATTATTAACTATAAAATATTCAATTACAGATTTGAAAATCAAGCTTCCAAGTCCAAAAGCACCAACTGCTATACCTGTAATAAAGCCTTTTTTCTCTGGGAACCATCTAACACAAGTAGATAAGGGACAAACATAAGCGAATCCAACCCCAGCTCCAGCTATAACACCATAATAAATATATAATTGTGTAAGAGATGTAGCTGTAGAGGTTAGCATTAATCCTCCACCATAAAGTATAGCGCCAATAGTAGCAACTTTTCTTGGGCCTATTTTATCTTGTAGTCTACCAGAAAAAATAGTCGAAAAAGCAAATACAAAAATAGCAATTGAATAGGTAAGAACTACTTCACTTTTTTCCCAACCGAATTCATCTATGAGTGGCTGATTAAATAAACTCCATGTATAAATAGCGCCTATACACATTTGTAATAATACAGCGCCTAATACAACAAACCAACGCTTCATTGTTTTTTTATTCATTACTAATCCTGGTTTTTAAAATCGTCTCAAATAGTATTATAGACTACTATTTATTATAATTTTTCACTTTTATAAAAGTGGTAGCATCACAGGATTCAACTACTTAGGTGCAGACACTTGACTACAAATTCCGCATATCTTTCGATAAGCCTTACTTACACATAGTAAATAAGTCCGACAGAATTAGAAGTGTTACTTCTCCCTAATTTTATATCTAATACTGCTAAAAGCTTTTCTTTTAGGTGTCCTTTAGCAAGATATATTCTTATCTATATAAACACTAATTTAATTAATGTTTTATGCTATGTCAAGAAATAGCTTCCTGTGTTTTAGCCACAAACCAGAATATTCACCACCTTTCTTTTTAATTTTTTTATTAATTAAAGACCACTGTTTTCAGTCTGTTTGCTTATTAAATTTTTCAATTTCTTTTTCTTTTAGTAATGTATCTTTTAATACTTTTGAAACCCTTTCATTAAATATTAAAGCCCTTCTTCCTATAACAAATGCAGCTTTATTAAAACACTGTCATTAGCTTATCTATATTTTTCATATTTTTTTCAGAAATATTAATCAATAATCCTCGAACTGTTGTTTTAATTATTTTCACCTTCTTTCTTTAGGCTAAGCAAAGTCTCCTTTACTTTTTTACCGCCTTGCCTTCCATAAATTCTAGCTAAGAAAGAGGTTATAATTGAAATCATATCTTCAATCATTTCTTTATTTAAATCTTTTTTCTTTCACCCTCCTTTGTAGTATATGATTATTTCATATATGCTTTTGTCAATACTTCTATTTTAGCATTAACATATGTATATAGGCAAGAAAAATTCATAAATATTCAATTAATTATCTTTGAAAGGGATGAAGTAATAGTCGTATAAATGCTATATGTTCTTTCATATCAAGTTCATAATCCTGAATCTTCAAATTGTTAATTAGAATTACATTTGTTTGAATTTAATTGTTTAGAGTTTATGGTATTATGAATTTCTATTGTATAATTTTTTTCTTATTTGTATATTTATTTGTTTTAGTCATTTTTTTAGTTCTTCATTTTTTTTGACAGTGTATTGATGTTTAAAGTAATTAGTTTTAAATTTAAAATATCTTTATTCATTTGTTTTAACCACTAGTACGTAAGTTCTCCATCTTCTATAAATGGGAGATGTAAGCATTATTATGGTTAGAATAAATAAACAATCTTAAAATAATAGAGAATGTTGATATTATGGAATTTGATATAAATAACCATTTAGTAATTATGAGTAATGTTTCCTATGGAGTATGTAAGGAAGCAGTAGATAGATTGTCAAAGGATATGGCATACGAATTAAAGAGCCATAAAGTATCTGTGTTTTCTTTATATCCTGGTCAAATTAGAACTGAGGGTATGATAATATGCTAAATATGGTATTTCTGTAGATCTTAGTAAAAGGGAGTTTCCACAGTTTGTAGGAAGGTGTATTAAAGCTTTGGCAACTGATAGTAATGCTATTAAGGATATAGGGAAAATACTTATAACTTAAAGATTATGTAACCTGTAGGTGTTTAAATGAATTTTTAGACTTATTAACTGTAATATATTGACAAAGCCATTAAAAATATATATAATTAGCCATATAATGTATAAGGGAGGTAAGTGGGTATATGAGAAAATTGATTTTTTGCTTAGCATAATATAATAAAAATTAAATCAAAAAGATAGTTACAAAATTTCTAAACCTGTCTATGAATAGGTTTGTTTGTGGTGCTTTCTTTTTGTTTGCTAAGTGGAAATTTCGGTGAAACTCTCATATAACAATGCCTTAAATAAATGTATTGATAAATATATCAATATTAAATTATTGTGAGAAAAAACCGTTATTATAACGGTTTTTTATTAGTATATAAAGAATTTCATGTTAATCTTAAAAAATCATTAATTAATGGTTTATAGATTACTTTGATCAATTTTATGTACTTCTAGGTAAAAGATTATAGGCTGTAAATGGAGTATTTCCATTTGCAGCCTATTTTTTGTTAAATAAAAATTATTACAAAGAAAGGGTTGATAAAAATGTCTATAATTAAAGTTAAAAATTTAAGTAAAGAATTTCATATAAGAAAAAGAGAAGATGGATTAGTAGGTGCATTTAAAGGAATGTTTAGTAATGAAAAGATTATAAAAAAAGCAGTAAATAATATTTCCTTTGAAATTAGTAAAGGAGAGATAATAGGATATTTAGGACCTAATGGTGCTGGGAAATCAACTACTATAAAAATGCTTTCAGGAATACTTGTGCCATCAAGTGGATTAGTAGAGATAAAGGGACTTATACCTTATGAAAATAGAATTGAGAATGCAAGGAATTTAGGAGTTGTCTTTGGGCAGAGAACTCAACTGTGGTGGGATATACCAATTTCAGAATCCTTTTCATTATTGAGACATATGTATAAAATTCCAACAACTAAATATAAAAAAAATATTGAGATGTTTTCAGAGATACTTGGTATATCTGAGTTTTATAATGTAGCTGTACGTCAGCTTAGTCTAGGACAGAGAATGAGAGCAGATTTATGTGCATCCTTACTTCATAATCCAGAGATTTTATTCCTTGATGAGCCTACCATAGGTCTTGATGTTGTAGTAAAAGAAAAGATAAGAAATTTTATTAAAGAAATAAATAAATCTAGAAAAACAACAGTAATTCTCACTACCCATGATATGGAGGATATTGAAAAACTTGCATCAAGGGTTATTGTTATTGATCAAGGTTCAATGATGTATGATGGAAAACTTGATAGACTTAAAAATATTTATGGTACTGAAGAAGTAATTGAAGTTGAAATAGAATCAAACATCAAAAATTTTGATAAGTTATATAAAATGGGTGTTAAGGAAATAAACCATAAAAAAAATAAGATACTTATTAAATATAATAAAGAATATATAAATTCTGCGACAATAATTGGATGGTTTATGAAACAGGGGAAAGTAAATGACTTTTTAGTACATGGTATTAATATAGATGAAGTTATAAGGAAAATGTATGAAAAACCTATGAAAAATTTTATGTAAGGAGGATTAAAACAATGATATGTTATTTACAGTTTGCAAAGAATGTTTTTCAGAGTAAATTAGCCTATAGAATGAATGTATTTCTTAGTATTTTACATAGAATTGCAACACTTTTTGTAGAGGTTTCAATTTGGAGTGCTATCATTAGTCAAACAGGGGAAATATCCACTGAAATGGGGATGATAAGCTTAAAAGAAATGGTAAGCTATGCAATTTTAAGTACAGGTATTTCAATAATAATAAGTAGTAATACTATTTTAGAGTTTGAGGATAAAATTAGAACAGGTCAGATAGCAATGGATTTAATCAAACCTATGAAATTTAAGTTATATTTGTTTTTTGAAAACTTAGGTAATAATTTATTTAGAATAATTTTTGAATTAATCCCAGTTGTTATTGTAGGTATATTATGTTTTGGAATAGATACTCCTTCTAGGGAATATGCTTTTTTCTTTCTTATAGCATTAATAAATGGGATGATAATATATTTTATTCTTACCTGTATTTTAGGTCAACTTTCCTTTTGGTTACTAACAGTTTGGCATCTAGATAAACTTTTAAATGATATGTTAAAAATATTTTCAGGAAGATTTATACCACTTTGGTTTTTTCCTAAGATTTTTATTATAATTTCAGCATTTTTACCCTTTAGATTAATATATTTTTCGCCAATGTCTATTTATCTTGAAAAAGTAAGTAAAATTGAGATAGGTAATATATTAATTCAACAGATAGGATGGATTTTGATTTTATTTATTCTAGATACGATACTTTGGAAAAAAGGTATTAATAAATTAGTTGTACAAGGAGGTTAAATTATGGAGAGTTTAATAATATACTTAAAATTTATTTCAATTTATCTTAAGTGTAGATTAGAATATAGAATTGCTTTTATTTTAGATATATTAATGCCTATATTTTCATATAGCATTAATTATTTAACAATTTCGATAATATTAAATAGATTTAGTTCAATAAGAGGATGGGATTTTAATCAGATTATGTTTTTATATACCATAAATTTATTTTCCTATGGATTATCAGGAGTAATATTATATACTCCAATGCGTTCTTTGGATAATTTAGTAAAGAATGGGGATTTTGATATGTTTTTAACTAAACCTATGAATCCATTTTTACATTTAATTAATAGGCAATTTGAACATATTTTTATAGGACATCTAATATTAGGTAGTATAGTATTTTTTATTTGTTTAGGTAAGCTAAATATAACCTGGTCTGTGTTAAAAGTAATTTGGCTAATACTTGTTTTATTAGGTGCTACATTAATACAAGGAGCTTTCATGATAATTACAGGAAGTTTAAGCTTTTTTTATACAAATTCAACATCAGTAGCAAGTTCAATATTAAATAGCTTAAGAGGTTTTATTGATTATCCTATCTCTATTTACAATAAAGGATTAAAAATATTATTAACCTTTGTATTACCCTATGGTTTTATTAGCTTTTATCCTTCTAAATACTTTTTAAATAAATCAAATGATGAAATATTTCATCATTTATTTCAATATGCTACACCTATAGTAGGAATATTACTTTTTATTTTATCTTATAAAATTTGGCTTTTAGGTGTAAATAATTATAAAAGTTCAGGATCTTAAAAACAATTTCTTATATAATATAATTAGTGAGTTTAATAGTTATGGAATAAAATAAAAAAGGTTACAAATACTATGTTTGACACTAAAAGTAAGGATAATAAAAGAAATTATACTGGAAAATGGGTATTTAGTTTATTATAAGCTATGTTAAAGTGAATATATCAACGTAGATTATAGATAAAAATAGTGAAATTTTTGTAACATTATGATAGAATATATAACGTAAAAAATATAATTAATGAAAAGGAGACTAAGCCAATGAAAAAACCAATTTTATCTGCTCATTTTAAGTCAAGAAAGCCATCAGCGGTTCGTCTTGCACAAATGAAGTATGAAGAGCGAAAAGTAAAGCCTGAAGCTGTTATTAATGTGGGAATTGGAAACGTTTCTCTTCCAGCAAACAAAGCAATGCAAAAGAGAATGTTTGCACTAGATGCACAAGATAGTCCATTTGCTAAGGGTGTTATAAGATATACCACAACAGCTGGAACTGAGGAATGTCGAAATGCTTTCAGAAACATTTTAGATTCTGAAGGTTTTGATACAAGTAAACTGAACATTCAAGTTACAGATGGTGGATCATCAGCAATGGAATTATTACTAATTGGTGCATGTGGTCCAGCAGGAACAGATGAAAGTCCTTTACTAATGATTGACCCAGCATATACAAATTATATTTCATTTGCTCAAAGAACCGGAAGAAAAACAGTTACTGTAAAGCGTCAATTAGATGAAAATGGTAAATTTACTCTTCCAAACATTGACAAAATTGAAGAAGTAATTAAGGAGAATAAGCCAGGAGCATTACTAGTAATACCATATGATAATCCTACTGGTCAGCTTTATGATTATGATTCTATGAAAGCATTAGCAGAGCTTTGTGTAAAGTATAATATGTGGATGGTAAGTGATGAGGCATACCGTGAACTTTACTATGATCCAGATAAGCCACTTGTAAGTATATGGGGTGTAACTGATTCAGACGTTCCTGGAATTGAAGGTAGAAGAATTAGTATTGAGACTGCTTCTAAAGTATGGAATGCATGTGGTTTAAGAATTGGTGCATTAATCACAGACAACGATGAATTTAACAAACGTTCAGTAGCTGAATATACAGCTAATCTTTGTGCAAATGCAATCGGTCAGTATATATTTGGTGCATTAGCTCATGAAAGCAAAGAAGAAATCTTAGGATGGTGCCAAGAAATTAGAGGATATTATAAAGAACATATCCTAAAGGTTTATAAAGGATTAAAAGAACAAGAGCCTAATTTAATTGTTTCTAGTCCAGATGCATCTATCTACACAGTTGTAGATGTTAGAAACGTTGTAAAACCTGGGTTTAATGCAAGTGATTTTGTATTATACTGTGCAGGTGAAGGTTCTGTTGATATGGATGGTGTTGAAACAACTTTACTAGTAGCACCTATGGCAGGATTCTATGATATTGAAGATAGTGAGAATAACCCAGGAAATACACAGTTTAGAATTTCTTTTGTTGAAACACCTGAAAATATAGAGAAAATTCCTGAGCTATTTGTAAAACTGCTTAGACAATATGAAGAACAAAGATAATAAATAAAATTATTTGAATGATATATACCCCAAATTTAGACTTAAGAAGTCTTGATTTGGGGCTTTTTATATTAAATACTTATTTTGTAGGAATGATGATTATTCTTTTATTTGGTGTAATAATAGATTTAATATGATAAAATATATTTGTATATATATGTATGAGGTGGGAAAAATGAACAGAATCTATGTAAGAAGATTAATACCAAATATACTAATATTGATATTAATAGTCATTGGTGCATTAATGGTTTTTGAAAAAATAAATATGGAACCTGAACTTTTATTTGAAGATAATTATTTTTGGCATTTAAAAAATGGTAGTTTGTTTTCATATGATGGTGACAGCACATTTCTATATATAACATATGCTAATTTACGTTATGTTGAGTATATTAACTTTTTATGTATAATAGGTATTTTGCTTAGTTTTTTAAATCTTATTATAAATAAGAATAAAAGTCCTGTATTAATGTTCATTGTGTACTTTATATTTTTTATATATACGATAGTACCATATATAGCTTTATCTGTATTTAATATAGCAAGTCCTTTAATTTCTTATGAGGCTGCCTTTTTAACATTTCAATTTAATTATAATGAATTATTAGTTGTAACATTATCCTATATTATTATAATATTATTATTTTTAATCTATTTGTATAAACATATTAAAAAATATGAATATTATTTGTCCAAAGTGTAAAATTTGTTCTATTTTTAATAATAAAAAAACAGGTTTGTTTTAAACTTTATTAAAGTAGTTATTCATAAAATTATAGATAAGGATAAAGAGTTTCTTATAAACAATGAATAATAAATTTAATTATTATATAAGACCGTAGGTTGTTATAAAATATAACCTACGGTTTTATAAGTTTCTAAATATTATTTAGTTATTAAATGACATATATATATAGTTGAATTCCCTATATTTTTTAGTGATACATTTTCAGCAGAATATGGGCCATCTGGGAGACTCAATTCAAAAGATTTTAGTTTTTTAGTTATAGTTTTAAAACTGACACTCCCATGCCTAAAGGCAGGGGGTTCTTAGGTACATTAACTTTTTTTATACTCTCAATATAAGACTTGCATTTCTTATATTTACAACATATAAAAACTAATTAATTTCCCTAAAACTTTCACTATCAAAGCATATTCTGATGAATTACTTTAACGATAGTATAAGGCTCGTGTCAAAACACTTTGTATCATAAATTTACTATTTTCTATATAATTATTATAACACAGAATGCGTATAATTATTATGAAAATATACATCTTTATAAATTATTTTCATAAAGATGCTATCTATCCCACAGCTGAAGCAGTGGGCTTTTCGCATAACAATTGTAAGCCATAAAGAAGTGCTATAATTCGAGAGTTTAAACTAGAATCGGTTTTTGCAACAAACTTAATACTATTTATTTTAGAAGGTTAACTAGGCAAAGGATAACTTTTACCAGGTGCTAAAGCTTTCCCTTCATTAGGACAACATTGTTTTGCTTCACAGCTTTTTAATATTACAGGATATATTTGCATCTTTTGGACTAATAAGAGTTATATTTTTATCAAAAATTATATAGAAATAGAGTTAATATTGTGTTAAAATATGTGAAATTTAGTTAAGTAGTGAAAGTGCTTATTGTGATATTAATAGAAGTATGTTAAAATGTCAAATAATTAACATATTTTTATCAGGGAGGTATAATAATGAATAAAAAGATAATAAGCAACAGAAAAATTTTAATAGTCCTTATATTTATTTTTGTTTTAGTACAAGCTAATACAGTTGTTGCTATGAACGATGATAAAATAGAATCATTATTAGAAAAACATATTAAAGATTCTAACTTACCAGGGATAGCTACAGGAATTATAAAAAATAGTGAAACAATTTATTTAGATACTAAGGGAAAAGATGGATATGGAGATAAATTAACAAAAGAAAGTCCTATGTTTATTGGATCACTTTCAAAATCCTTAACAGCTTTAGCAGTTATGCAATTAGTAGAGAAAGATTTAATTTCTTTAGACAAACCCGTTAAAAAATACATTCCTTACTTTAAAGTTGCAAATCCAAAACTTAGTAAAAATATAACTGTTCATGATTTATTAATACAAAAGAGTGGTTTATCTAGAAAAAAAAGTGTACCAAGTTCTGATTATAATAATACACTAAAAGAAAGAGTGAAGGCTTTATCTACGATGGAAGAAGTCACTGAAAATGGAAAAGAGTTTCATTATCTTAATGATAATTATAATATCTTAGGTTTACTTATAGAAGAAGTGACTAAAAAATCATATGCTTCTTATATGAAAGAACATGTTTTTATTCCTATAGGGATGAAAAATACTACGGCTAATATATCAGATATTAAACAAAAAAATATTTACGGATACACAAACATATTTGGTTTTTCAAAAAAAATAAAGCAAAGAGTTCCACGTTATGATATCCCCTCTGGATATATTGTATCTAATTTAGAAGATATGAATAAATATGTATCCTTTCTTATTGATCCATCTACAGAAATTTTATCAAAAGAAAGTATTAAAAAAATGCGTATGGTAAATGGAAATAGTGATTATGGCATGGGATGGCATATAACTGAAGTCAATGGTTTAAAATTAATTGAACATAGTGGAGCTGTACCAGCATTTAGTTCTCATATTGGAATAATACCTGAAACTAAAAGTGGATATGTTTATATTATTAATAAGAACCATCTTTTATATAATTTTGTACATACATATGATAAATTAAATGGCAATTTATTAAAAATTATTATGGGAGAAGAAAATTTTGAGCACTTTCCATCAATATGGGTTATACGTATTGCATCACTTGTTATTTTAATACTTGCTTTAAAAGATATATGGATGACAAAAAAGTTAATAAAATCTATTAAGAGTAAAAAAGATTGGGTTAAAGAAAGTGTAAAATCCCTTATCCTTTTAGTATTCTTATCTTTTGGTCTTCCATTTATATTAAAAAATGTGTTAGCAATAGGATTTGATTTAAAAATAATGTTATCATATGTTCCTGATTTCACTATATTATTACTAATTGCTATACTTATACAAGTTATAAGATTTATAGTTTCGTTGTTTCATATTATAAGAAAAAATTATAAATGTGATGTGCAAAAGGGGTAAGTATTCTACATGAAAATCAATATATTATAAGCACTAATTTGAGATTTTTAGACATCTTAGAAATCTCTTTAGTTAGAATGTAGGTGCTTCGAAAAACTTGTAAATAAAGTTATAATGACAGAAAATCAATGTTAAGTAGAATGCTAGAATCGTGAAATAAATTGATATAAAGTAAATTTTTATAAAATATATGTATTAAAATTTTTTAAAAAATATAAGAGAATAGTTAATTAATTAAAATGTATCCTATAGAGTAGCTTAATTTTTCTTACTACTTTATTTGCTACATTTTTTTTGATATAGTTATTTAATGCGTAATTGGTATATAGAGTTAAAGTTAAGAATGGATTGACTAAAATAGTTTTATAAAATAAATTTTCCAGATAGATTAATATTATAGATTTTACAACTTATTTACAAAGAATAGATAATTAATATAAATGTTTAAGGTATACTTAGGGCATAGTATAATAAATAACGGAGGGTGAGTATATGAAATCAAAAAAAATATTAATTGTAGCTTTACTAGGGATATTAATATTTGGAGGAATAAAAGCTTATGCACAGATATCTGAAAATAAGATAGTAAAGAATGATTTAATGACTGAGAAGATAGACAAACAAGAAATTAATGATAATAAAGAAGATAAAAACAATGATGTAAAGAAAATAGCGGTTAAAGCTATTAAAAATTACCTTAATGAGGAAGTAAATAAAGAAAGTCTAGAGGCTAGATTAATTGATTTAGAAAATGAAAAAGCTTATCTTATAAGGTCTGATAAATATCTTGTTTTATTAAATAATGATAAAGATAAAATAATACATCTACAAAGAATGTATGAAGAACCTAAAAATGATGATTATAAAAACTATCCATATGATAAAGCTAAGATTGTAGCTACTGAGTTTGTTAATAAAAATAATATTATCGGTGAAGAGTACACTTTATTAATAGATGCTGGGAAAGAATTGAATGAAAATAAAGATCATGGAGCTTATTTTTTTTATTTTCAGTATGATGGTGGGAAACAATGTCTAATAACAGTGAATAAAGATCTTAAAAAAGTAGAACAATTTATATTATTCGATGAAACAAATGGTTCTAAAGCAAGGATGTAATTAAAAAGTTTATATAAACTTTTTAATAAAACACTTATTGATGATTATATATAGATAGTTTAATCCCCCTAAAAAAAGCCACTATTTATCGAAGTGATAATAGTGGTTGTTTTTTATTATACACAATAGAAGGGTTTTAAAACTTCTAATAAAAAAACTAGATGAAATATCTTATAGGAGGAGAGATAATGAGTAGAAAAAAACGGTTGCAAAGAAAAAGAAGACAAGCTTTAAGAAGAATTATTAGTTTTACTGTAATAGTTATAATTCTAGGTATTATTATAAACAATAATAAAATAGTAAAAATCACTAAAGCTTATACAAATGAAATTAAAGCAGTTAATACAGATACTAAAAAAATGTAGAGGAAAGTAAAAAGTCTAATAAAGAAGAAAGTATACAAAAGAAATATTCACTTAAAAATACTACTTATATAGATAATAATAATAAAACAATTGTTAAAAATACAAATAGTATTCTTGTATTGATTAATAAGGAAAGAAATCTTCCATCTGATTACAAACCAAAGGATTTAGTTATACCTAATATTAGATTTCCCTTTAAAGAGGATCTTCCTAAAAAGAAATTAAGAAAAGTAGCAGCTACTTCTTTAGAAAAAATGTTTAATGGAGCTGATAAAAAAGGAATATATTTATTTGGAGCCTCAGGGTATCGTTCTTATAATAGACAAAAGGTATTATTTGATTCTTATTCTAAAAGATATGGAAAAAAGGCTGCTAATAAGTTTAGTGCAAAACCTGGACAAAGTGAACACCAAACAGGATTAGTAATGGATGTTACAAGTCAAAGTGTAGGTTTTAGACTTAAAGAAAAGTTTGGACAAACTAAAGAAGGTAAATGGATAAAGAAAAATGCACATGAATATGGTTTTATAGTTAGGTATCCAAAAGGGAAAGAAGATATAACAGGGTATCAATATGAACCTTGGCATATAAGATATGTAGGCAAAGAGGTAGCTGAAAATATATATGAAAATAATATTACCTTAGAAGAGTTTTTCTCTTAAGATAGACATATTTTATAGAAGAAAAAATAAATGAATAAAAAAATGTAGATAAATAAAGGTTATAAAAATTCTACTCTTTAGTTAAAAATATCCTTAACAACTATCATTGGGTATACTAACTTATTGCGAAGAACTAAAGCAAGTGATAAAATAATGAAAGATTCAGTAAATTTATATATAATTATGTAAAAGAATAGATTTAATACTATACTAGATATGTTAAAGAGGTGCTTTATGAAGAAAAAAATAATTAGCGGATTTTTCTTTGTTATTTTTCTAATTAATATAAGTCAACCAGCCTTAGCAGAGGAAGATTTTAAAATAGGTGACACAGTAAAATGTAATGTAGAAGTTTTAAATATTAGAAGTGAACCATCAATTAAGGTTAATCGTGTAGGAAAATTAAAAAAAGATGACATTGCAATTATAAAAGATGGACCTGTAAAGAAAGATGGTTATACTTGGTATCAAATAAATAATCAAAGTAATAGTGGTTGGGTAGCATCAAAATATTTAACCTTAGATATAAAAAAAGCAAAGATTAAAACATATGCTTTTGTTGATGTGGATACAAAGCTTATGTTTAGAAGTAAGCCAAGTATTAAAGGTAGGATTTTAAGTAGATTAAAAAATGGGACAAGGGTTGAAGTTTTAGATGAAAGGGTCTTATCAGAAACACATAACTGGATAAAAGTTAAAGTTAAAGAAAGAATTGGATATGTTTCAAAACATTTTTTAAGATTTGAAGATAAGTTATCCCAACGGAATAAGCGTAGTGAAAAACAGTCCACTAACATGGTTAAAATTAAAGATATTCAGTTGAAACTAGATAAAAACACCTTAGAAACAATCAATATTTTAACATCAAAATCAGTAGATTATAAAAAGTATGTTTTAGGACAAGCTCAGTCTAAAACAAAACGTATTGTTTTGGACTTTAAAAAAAGTGAGATTGAAGATAATATTATAAAAAAACTTAAAAACTATTCTTATGATAAAATTTGGATCGGGTCATTAAAAGGTAAAGAAGATGTGGTTAGGTTAGTTGTAACAATTAGAGGAAATAAAAAGTTTAACATTACTGATTTAGATAGTAAATATGGTTTGCAGATTAATTTTATAAAAAATAAACGCGAAACTATTATTATTGATGCTGGTCATGGTGGTCTAAATACAAAGAGTTATAATGGTCATATAGGTGATAGTGGTACTATTTCACCCTATACAAATAAAATGGAGAAGGATTTAGTTTTAAGTGTTTCATTTAAATTAAAAAAATCTCTTGAAAATAGAGGTTATAATGTTGTAATGACTAGGACTAAGGATGAGTATATTGATTTATATAAAAGGGCAGATATTGCTAATAACACCAATGGTGATGCATTTTTAAGTATACATTTTAATAGTTCTAAAAATAGTAGTGCTACAGGTATTGAGACGCTTTATTGTCCATCAAATAAAAAAAATGAAATAAAACCAAAGGATCAAATCTCCTTTGCAAGAGTAATGCAGGATACGTTATCTAATAAGTTAAATAGAAGAAATAGAAGGCTTTTAAAAAAGCCACAGTATGTTATATTAAGGGAAACTAAAATGCCAGCTGTTTTAATGGAGTTAGGATTTTTAACTAATAAAGAAGATGAAAGACTAGCAAGAAATAAAACTTATCAAAAAAGGGCAGCTGAGGCTATTGCTGATGGATTAGATAAATATTTTTCTAAGTAATTTAATTTAATAATATATAAAAAACCTTCAACTATGATAGAATCATAGATTGAAGGTTTTTATTAAATGAAAAAAACTAAGTATACTTACATAAGTAAAAATTCTATAAAAAATTTCATCGTATTCTTTCCATAAAAACTGCATCATTAGTTATTTCTAATCCGCATTTTTCATATAGCTTTTGAGCAATAATATTATCTGTATATAATCTGGTTGTTACAGCACCTAGTTCTTCTTCTAATTCTTTAGCTTTATTCATTAACTTATAGCCTACACCTTTTCTTCTAAAATTTGGAGCTGTCCAAAGTTCGTCTACATAAATTACACCTTTATGCCATTTGCCTATTTTAGGAATATACATTAAAGAGATCCAACCAATAAACTTTTCATTATATTTTGCTGCATACACATAAAAGCCTTCATGTTCTAATTCTTTATAAACTTCCTTAAAAATAGTTTTTTTATTTTCTTCTTTTTCTTTAGCAGATTTTTCAACTCCATTTATTCTCCAATATACCATATCATTAAATTTATGATAATTTTTTTTATTAATGCGCTCTATAGTAATATTTATTGTATTACTCACATAATCACCTCAATTAAGTATTCTTTTATTTCTTTATTTTGTTTTATTCTAGCATTGTATTTTCTACCTATGTACTAATAATATACTTTTTCATACAGTCCTTATCCCCTATAACAAAATTACTAGACAGTATCCTTTAGTTTCTTTAAGTGTTATTTATTATTATACTTCAATTCCAATAATTTTTCTATAATATTCCATTATAAATATGATATTATAATATTTAGCTAAAACTTTTTTATATAAGTTTATCACCTAAATTTAGGTGTTTTTTTGGAATGATTATTTAAAAGTATAGACCTTTGAATTTAAATTATGTAAATAGGGAGAATAAAAAAATGAATAAAGCTTTTAAAATATTACAGCCTAAATACTATAGTAAGTTTCAGTGTGATCCTATCAAATGCCATGAAAGCTGCTGTGAAAGATGGAAAATAATAATCGATAAAAGTACATATGAAAAATACATACAGAGTGAAAATAAGATAATTAAAGAAATTGTAAAAACGGGACTTTCTATAAATGAAGAATCTATTAATGATGATGACTTTGCAATTATAAATCTTAATACTGAAATGGCCTGTCCATTTTTAAATCAAGACAACCTTTGTGAAATATTTATTAACATAGGAGAGAGTAATTTATCAAAGACGTGTAAAAGCTACCCTCGAGCAATTATTTTATTAGAGGATAAAATAGAGCGAGGATTAGAAATGTCTTGTTCTGTTGCTTGTGAATTAGCTTTATTAAATGAAAATGGTATTGAATTTGATTATATTATGGATACAGTAAATTTTAACGATATGTATGTAGTCACACCTTCCATTGACTTAAGGGAAAAAGAAATTATTAATGAAATAAAAACATCGGTTATAGATATATTACAAATAAAAACAATTAATTTAAGTGAAAAAGTAGCACTTGTAGGTGAGTTTTTAAATCAAATTGTAGGTAGTAATAATTCTTTAAGTCATAGTACTGAAGAAACATTATCAAGAATTGAAGAATCAAAATCACTATTTAAACAGGGGAAAGTAGGGATTCAGAAAATCCACAATATAGATCAAAATAAACAATCATTTCACCATTTAAATAATATACTTTCAATGAAATTTAAGAAAGGCAATAGTATTAGTTTTTTTTCAAAGCGTTATGTAGAGTGCTTAATGGAAGTCCTAGATGCATTCGAGGGAGAAGATGAGGAGTTTAAGAAGAGTTATACTAGAAACTATGAAAAAAATCTAAAACCTTATTTAGATAAAAAATCATACATATTAGAAAATTTTCTTGTAAATTATGTTTTTATTTATGGTATCGAACTTTTTAAACCGGGTAATATTTGGACTTCATATTTAAAATTATGTGTAACTTATGGTTTGCTTAAGTTTAACTTAATTGGATTAGCAACTTATAATGAACAAATGAATGATGATTTAGCTCTAAAATTAATCCAATCGTTAGCAAAAACTATAATTCAAGATAAGAAATATTGGCAGTCAGTTATTAAATATTTAGAAGAAGAAAAACTAGATGAGTATACTAAATTAATAACACTTATACTGGATTAAAAAGAGTATAGGATGCATATTATATGAATAATAATATTTTTGATAGTTGGATGGATAGTTATATTATAAAAGAGTATATCACAAATAAAAACATAGAAGTTTGGGATTAAACTTAACATGGGAAAATTTTGTTTGATAGGTTCAGGAGCTTTATTTATAATGGCAGGAAATCAAGGGCATAGACACGTTAAGATAGCGATCTATCCTTTTTATTATTCAGATATTAATAAAGATGCAAAGGATGGATATTTACAAGCTGGAGATATTATAGTAGGAAATGATGTATGGATAGAAACTAAAGCAGTTATAATACCTGGAGTAAAAATAGGAGGCGGTGCTGTAATATGAACAAGAGCATTAGTTACTAACAATATCGAGCCTTATACTATTGTTGGAGGAAATCCAGCTAAGCCTATAAAAAAAGATTTACACAAAATGAAATTCAAATGTTGTTAGAAATGAAATGGTGGAAATGGCCTATTGAAAAAATTAAAGATAATATATGATTTTAAGTATTAGTATTTAAAAAAGCGGCCTAAGGGCCGCTTAAATTTAATGGTATTTCTTACTACCCTTATATTCTTCAACTATTCTTAAAGTTTCACCGAATCTTTGGAAATGTACAACTTCCCTTTCTCTTAAAAATCTTAATGCATCTGTAACTCCAGGATCATCACTAACTTGAATTAGTTTATCATAAGTGGCACGGGCCTTTTGCTCTGCTGCCATATCTTCGTGAAGATTTGCAATAGGGTCCTCTTTAGACTGAATAAATGTAGCGGTCCATGGAACGCCTGCAGCGTTATGAGGGAAAGGACTTCTACCATGGGAAATAAAATGAGCTTCAAAGGGAGTCCCTTTTATTTTACATAAAGGAGCATCTTTAACAAGTTTCCACATAATTGTAGCAATCATTTCCCAATGGGCTAATTCTTCAGTTCCAATGTCAGTTAATATACCTTTAGCTTGAATGGTTGGTAGTTGTTTCTACTACTATCATAAGTTAGATGTAAGAAAAATAACAGAAATAAATTAAAAGGTTAAAAAGCCCATATTATTTGTAACAATATCTATAATAATGTTATAATTGATAGCATATAAGAAATTCAAATTACATATAAAGGGGTTTTGGTAGATGGTTTCTTGTGTAAATAATATTAAAGATAGTGTAAAAGGTACAGAATTAGAAAAAAGGGGAAATACCTACATATGTGAATGGGGTACAAAACATGCTCAAGAGGATCAAAATGAAGAAACTAATAGAACAAAGTTTAGAAGAGAGAGAGACAGAATATTATATACTGGGGGATTTAGAAGATTACAGGATAAAACTCAAGTTATAGCAGCAACGAAAAATGGAGATCATAGAACTAGGCTAACACACTCATTAGAAGTAGAACAAATAGCAGTTAGCCTAGCTGATGCGTTAGGATTAAATAGAGATTTAGTAGCAGCTATAGCTATAGGACATGATGTAGGGCATACTCCTTTTGGACATGCTGTTGAAAGATTTTTAGATAAAAGATTAAAAGATAAAGGAGGATTTTCTCATGCGGTACAAAGTGTTAGGTATTTAAAAGATAAACCAGTAAAATTATCGAATGAAGTAATCGAAGGAATATTAAAACATGATACAGATGTGTATTCTGGTGCTTATGATAAAAAGCAATTTGACTGTACTGAATATAAACCATTAAAGCCAGGAAATTTAGAATCACAAGTTGTTTATTGGGCTGATAAAATAGCATACTTGACGCATGATTTTGAAGATTTTTATTTAACAGATATTTATAAGAAGTGTAAGGAGAATAATGAAGGTTTAGAATCAGGATTACAAAACATTTTAGCGGAACTTATACCAGAAAAAAAAGAGCAAATAAAATGTGATATAAATAACTTCAAAACGAGAGATTTAATAAGAAATGTATTAAGAAATTTAATAAATGAAAGCTTAGAAAGACTTAAAAACTTAGAAGTGTCTAAAACGACATTAAACACAGATATAATAAGAGAAGAAACAGAAAAAAGAATATCAGAAATTGAAGAAAACCTCAAAGAAAATGATAAAAACAGTGATATAAATAAAATAAAGAAGAAAGCATACCAAAAGGGTTTAATAATTAATTTTGAAGAAAATTATAGAGAACAATATGAAAATTTGAGAGAAATTTTAAACAAGCATTATGTAAAAAGTCCAGAAGTGCAAAGGAATGATGCAAAAGCAATGAAGATAGTTGAAGTGTTATTCAAAGAGTTCACAAAAAAACCAGGGATACTACCTTTGAATATACAAAAAAAAATAAAATCAAATGATGATAAAGATAGAATAGTAGCTGATTATATAGCTAGTATGACCGATAGGTATGCAGAAGAAGTTTTTATTAATTTAAATTCAATAGGTAATTATTATGATTATTAAACAATAAGATAAAAATTAAGTTAGAGGTGGTTTTATGAGAGATAGAATGCTTATGAAAGATGAAAAATTAAATTCAATAGTTGAGTTTGATTTAGGTAACATAGCACAGTTTATTAGTTTTGATCTCATTAAAGAAAATAAAACACGATTTGTTCATATAAATAATTATAACAAAAGAGAAGGGTGTACAGAAAAAGAATTAGTTGAAAAACTAATAAAGTCAGCACCTTCAAAATCAGTAAATATAAGAAGTTATAGTCCAAATACAATGAAAGGTAATAAGTTAATTATCAATAAAAAACTTGAAGATATTAAAGAAATATTAGATATTATAAAAAATAATAGAGCTGAAGGAAAATATTCAATAATAAATGAGAATATTGATATAAATGATGGAGGAGTATCAGGTGTGGCATTAGGGGATATTCTAGAATTCTCTCCGAAAGACACACCAAAATGTGTAGATAAAGATGGTATATGTTTATTACCTAGAGAATTTGGATATAATATTTTAGAAAAAATCTATGGTTTTAAACCAGAAATAAATTTTGATCCAAACTATAGAGTGGAATTTAGTATTCATCCAAAAAGACAAGGGGTAGACAAAAGACATACTATCATATGGGAATATGAACATTATGATAATATAAACTATGAATGTAAAATATCATGGCCCAATAAATTTTCTAGATTTATTGGAGATAAAGCATTTGGATTATTAGTTGCAGATGCTTTGGGGTTACAAGTACCTAAAACGACTGTTATATCTAGAAATGTAGCCCCTTTTACATTTGGCAAATCAACTGGATTATATGAAAAATGGATACGAACATGCCCGATTGTTAAGGAACCAGGAAAATATTTTACTGGGGATAGCTGGATAGATCCTTTTGAACTTATGAATAATGAAGAAAATAAAGGTAATGAGGATGTTAACATAGCTTCTATACTTTCACAAGACTCAGTGGAAGCTGTATTTTCAGGTGCGTCTATAGTAAAAAAGAGTATGGAAAATGATATTATAGAGGGGGTGTCTGGTAAAGGAGATGCTTTTATGATAGGTGAAAAAAATAATCACATTTTACCAGAGGCTGTTATTAGAGGGGTTAAAAGATTAAATAATAAAATAAGGAGTTATTATAGGTATATTGGTGAGGTATCAATAGAATGGGTTTATGATGGAGAACATGTATGGATAGTTCAATTAAATCAATTAAAGTCAAAAGGAAATAAAAATATAATAGTTGAAGGTAATCCATTATATTATAAAGAATTTGATGTAAGTAATAGTTTAGATGAACTTAGAGAGTTGATTAAAAATATAAAAGAAAAAAACATAGGAATTGAATTAATTGGTAATATAGGAATCACAAGTCATTATGGAGATTTGTTAAGATTAGCTAATATACCTTCAAAATTGAATAGAGTATAAATTAGCTAAAAGAAGTTAATAATAAAGACAAGCTTTATAAAAACAAATATAATATTATTCTTAAGTGTTAATTATGGTTAGCATTTAAGACAATTTTTTTAGATCATATATTAGTTTAAGTAAGGTATTAGATTTAGATAAATAATAACGAAGAAATTCATTACAGTAATACTAACAAAGTAAGAAAATAGTGGATATAATATAACCAACAGTTACTTGAGAATAACTTATGGAAATAAATTCGTAAAAATAAAGGGCAGGAATTAATTATACCTGTCCTCTTTCTTTTGTTCATTTTTTCGATCTTTAAGTATGATTCTTGTAATGATTTTATAAATAACTCTATAAGCATCCATAGTAATATCTATGCTTTAAGTATTAATATTAGTATAGAAATAGGTTATTTTAAAAAGATAAAGTAAAGTTAGTTTATAGGATTCCATACAATATCTATATCATTATTATTTTTCACATAAATTTTTTTTATGAAATCTTTTAGAATTATTCTTCTTTCTTCAAAAGTAGCTTCTTCCCATATTAAATCAATCTTATCTACATATTCTAAAATTTCATTTAATTTTATATCGGAATTATTTTTTTTAGGTTGGGAGTTTCTTTCAATAGTTTTTTGTAGTTTCTCTTTATCTTTGTAGAGGGATTCAATTCTTTGTGAGAGTTCTTTTGCAGGAATATGTTCGTATTGATAGAGGTCAATCAACTTAGTAATTTGTTTTTCTATGTTTTTTTTCTTATCTTTTAAAATGCTTATATTTACTGGAGGAGATGCATTGTTATCTTGGTTTTGATGGATCGAGACTATTTTTTCTTTGTTTAATTTAAGTGTCATCAGCTCATCAACTATATAATTATCAACATCCTTCATAGGGATATGTTTACCTGGACAATTTGGATCTTTAACCATGTGGAGTGGATTACCAG
>VEND01000011.1 GCA_009711765.1 Bacillota bacterium
CTCCTCTATTGGTTTTTTGTTTTATAGTTGTGTATATTACATTTATACCCATTAGAGGAGTGAAATAAATAAAATTATTAAGTGAAAGATAGTATTTTCAATGCTTTTAGCATTTGGAAATCGACTAGGTAAACGAATAATGAAGGAGTGGATATGAAATGTTAAAAAATCAAAAAAGATACAGGTGGGTAGCTGTACTATGTATAGCTATATACTCATTGAGTTTAATGATACCTGTAAATAGTTTTGCAGAGGGAGGTGAAGAGTTTAAAAAGATACTTCCTAAACAGCAACTTTGGTATTTTAATGAACCACAAAAGGCAGCAGTGGATGATGAAGGTAATTTATATGTTGTGGAGAAAAAAGATCATAATAACCGTGTTTTAAAAATTACACCTAACGGAGATACAATAATAATAGCTGAGGATGATGAGGAAAAGTTTAGCTCTATTGCAGGAGTTGCTACAGATAATGAAGGGTATATTTACGTATCTGATACAGGGATTAGTAAAATACATATTTTTGATTCTAATGGAAATTATTTTAATGAATATGGAGATATTACCAGTCCTAGAGATATAAAAGTAAAAGACAACAAAGTTTATTACAAAAAGTGGAGCACAATTAACGTATTCGATAAGGATAATGCCTCTCAAGTGACAAGCTTTGGTTCTGATGTTATAAATGGTGATAAAATTAGTGGTTTTGATGTTTTCAAATCGGAATCTCAAACGTGTATTTATGTATCAGCATATAAACAAAATAGAGATACATATAGTAATAACAACGTATATAAATTTGTACTTAATGAAGAAGGAGAGTATGTTTATGAACAAACTTATGATGTTTCAGACGGAAATCAAGAAAACTATACAAATGGAGTTGTTGTAGATAGTCAAGGGTATATTTATGTGCTTATTGTAAGAAAAGATAATGTTACGTTTCCCAATAAAATAATAAAATTAGATTCTGAAGGTACCCAAGTAGACTCATGGGGATGTTACGGTACTGGAAAGGGAAAATTTAAAAAACCATCAGGATTAGCAATAGACAATAATGACAATATATATGTAGTAGATGGAGACAATATGGCTTGTATACAAAAATTTGATACTGATGGTAACTATATTACATTTTGGGGGAAAGCTTCAGATGATGATGGAATTTTTTCGAATCCAAAAGAAGTAGTATGTGATAATGAGGGAAATATTTATGTAGTAGATAGTGGTAATAATCGCATACAAAAATTTGATTCATCAGGAAATTATCTTTTATCATGGGGAAGTGAAGGTAATGTAGAAGGACAATTTAATTATCCTACAGGAATATCAATAGATGGTACAGGTGATATTTATGTAGCCGATACGGGAAATAGACGAATACAGAAATTTGATTCATCAGGAACTTATCTTGATTCATTTGGGATTGGGGACGGACAATTTGATAAACCTTATGGAGTAGCAGTAGATAATGAAGGAAATATTTATGTAGCTGATTTGTATAATTATAAAATGCAAAAATTTAATTCATCAGGAGAGTATGTTTTATCATGGGGAAGTAGAGGTAGTGGAAATGGACAATTTGACAATCATCATGGAGTAGCAATAGATAATGAAGGAAATGTTTATGTAGCAGATACTTGGAATAATCGCATACAAAAATTTGATTCATCAGGAAATCATCTTCTATCATTCGGAAGTGAAGGTAATGATGAAGGTCAGTTTAACAGTCCTTATGGACTAGCAATAGATAATGAAGGAAACATTTATGTAGCAGATACCAACAATAACCGCATACAAAAATTTAATTCAGGAGGAACTCATCTTGATTCATGGGGACGTGAAGGAAGTGGAGATGGTGAATTTGATGAGCCTTCTGGAGTGTCAGTAGATGATATGGGTAATGTTTATGTAGTAGATAGAAGTAACAGTCGTATACAATATTTAGATGTTACCCCACCGGAGGTAACTTTTGAGCCTAATGGAAATATTGAATATGGAAGTCAATATGATGTTAGTGTAAAGGTAGAGGATAATCCAATAGGCGTAGGATTACCCGATGAATGTAATTTTAAATATATATGGTCAACAAAAGAAATATTGGAGTCAGAAGCTGTAGAATGGGATACGGCAAAGACCTTTGATCCTAAATTATTAATGAGTATTCCTACGGAGGCAGATTTATCAACATGTGAGTATTATCTTCATGTAAAGGTATGGGATAAGAATGGTAATGAGACTGTTGCAGTTTCACAGCCTTATAATATTGATAAAGATGAACCAGAAGCAACCTTTACACCTATGGGAGGAGTAAGTGGAAGAAAAGATTATAGAGTAAATATAGCAGTGGCTGATAATGCAGTAGCAGTGGATACCACAAAGTTAAAATATCAATGGGTTAATGAAGGAAATGAACCATCAGATGATAGTTGGAATTTATGGCCAGAGCAGAATCAAGAAGCAGTTAATATATTGGCAAGTGAAACAGGAGCAAACGAAAATGGAAGCTATTACTTATATGTACATACTTGCGATGTTCTGGGAAATGAAGGAATTGTAAAATCGGGAAAGTTTGTAATAGATGAAGAAGCTGGAAGTGAAGCTGTTACTATTGTATCTACTGGTATTCCAAATAATAGTGCAGGATATAATCAGGAGTATGATATTGATATTCAAACAAATATAACTGGTAGTACGACTTTATATTATCAGTGGACTAATAGTCCTGCGAAACCTACGACAAGCTCTTCGGAATGGACCTTGAAAACGGGAGATATTCACTATGGACAAGATGTTAATGGGGACAAGTACCTTCATGTAAAAGCAGTTATTGATGGAATTACCTATTATGAGACGCAGCAGTTTCTTTTTGATAATGTAGCACCTACCATAGGGTTTACACCGATGACTTCTTCTCAGCCTAAGCAGACAGTTTCAACTGAGGTGTATGTAGAAGATAATATCAAAGGACAGCCAATTAAGCTATATGTACAGTGGAAGGCAAAAGATGAATTAAGTGATGATAAGAATCAGTGGAATGATACTTTAGTATGGAGTGAAGATACGGATAGAATATATCAAGAAACGGTAACCAAGAACAGCGGAGAAGGGGAATATATTCTGTTCACAAAGGCAGTTGATAGTGCAGTGAATGAAGCAGTTTACCATTCTGATACTTTTATAGTAGATGCTGTTGCACCTACTGGAAATATTGAGATAGCTTCTTCTACAATTAAGAAAAATGTAACTGTTTCAATGGATGTTTATGATGTGACATCGGCGGTAGATGATATCGAATATAGTTATTCTATCAATAATGGTACAAGCTGGAGCCAGCAGTGGATTCCTGTAAATGAAGGATTGGAAATACCATTACAGGGTTTTGAAGCAGAACAGAATGTAAGTGTGCAGGTTAAGTTTAGGGATGAGGCAGGTAATATCAGTCAACCGATAAGTGATAGTAGAATTGTTGAATTTCACCCCGACGGTGTAATTGCTTGGGTAGAATACAATACTACAGATTTGACGCCAAACTCTGTGACAGCTTATTTAAAATGGAATGGTGGAGAAATAGAGATACTCAGTGATGGTGGTAGTGAACATGAGTTTCAAGAAAATGGTATGTTTTATTTTGAAATCAAGGATAAGAAAACTGGTACAGTGCAGAAGGTGAAAGCACAGGTATACAATATAGATGATAAAGTTGAGCTTGAAGATCCCCAAATTACTTATTCAACTACATCCAAGATTAATGGCAGTGTTGTTGCAACTTTAAGACCACTGGAAGAAGTAACTATATTGAACAATGATGGATCATGGCATAAGAAAGAGGATGGTTCTTGGGAGAAAGAATTTACAGAAAACGGTGAGTTTAATTTACAGCTACAGGATGAAGTGGAGAATAACATAAGTGTTCATGTACAAGTAGACAATATAGATAAAGATCCACCTATATTGGATTATATAAAAAGTAATACAGAAACTACTGGTGAGCCTGTGGAGGTAGTGCTTACTGCTAATGAAGAGATTATTGTATTAAATAATTTAGGTTTGACTAAAAAGGTCTTTACAGAGAACGGTAACTTTACATTCAAGGTTCGAGATGAAGCAGGAAATTCAGCTGAAATTACGGTAATAGTAGACAATATAGATAAAGTTCCTCCTGAAGTATCGGTGGAATATAGTACTACTGATTGGACAGATGAGCCAGTGAAGGCAACAGTTCGTTCTGATGAAGATATTACTGTTTTAAATAATAAGGGTAGTAGTCAATATGTTTTTAATACTAATGGTAAATTTTATTTTAAGGTTGCAGATAAGGCAGGTAATTGGACTATTGCAGAAGCTAGTGTGCAAAACATTGATAAAAACGCACCTGTGATTACCTTTAGTGGAGAAGATCATGCAGTATTTGTGCAAAACAGTGAGTATACATTGAATGATTATACTGCACAAGATGATGTAATGGGTGATATTACTGACCTTGTACAGATAGACTCAAAGAATTTTGATATCACAACACTTGGTAGCTATGAGGTGATTTATAGAGTGGAAGATACTGCAGGAAACATAGCACAACAAGAAAGAAAGATAACAGTTATTTCACCAGACGAGTTGAGGATATTTATTAATGGTGTAGATACTTTAAAAACAGATAAAGTTATTTTATGCGAGCCTCAAATTCGATTAGGTATCTTTAATCCAATGGGAGATATCAAAACTAAATGGAAACATCGGAAATTATTACAAAACGAGATGAAGGCAGGAGGTAATATAGTATCTACACAGCAGTTTAAAGTAGATAAGGTCGGTTGGCATACGGTATATATACAAGACCAAGAGAGAAATACCAGATTGCTTCATGTTTATGTAGCATCAACAGAAGAATAGTGTGTAGTCTTTTCATCACTGTTAACTAAGGGGGTAAAACAATGTCAATAAATCTACTAAAAAAATTGAGGAGAAGATTTACAGCGTTTTTATTGATAATGATAATGTTTTTTCAAATAACTGGTGAGGCAGTTTTAGCTGTTGAATCTTTACCTAATGCAAGTAAGAATAGTAACAATATAGATAATAATTATGTGTTGTGTAATATACAACCAGAAAATGGAAGGTTTACAATTAAGACAAAAGAGGGTAGCCTTGCAAAGAAAAATGATAATGACAAGAAATTGTTATTTGAAGAGCAAGAACCGGAAACTTCATTTACTACATTTAGAATTAATGGTAAAGACTATATATATGGAAACAAGTATGGTTTTTTAAATTTGGATGGTACTTTTCTACAAAAACCATCCAATCATGGAAATGAGAATACAAATAGCTCAGTATGGAAAATTGGAGATGTGGAAATCACACAGTATTTGGAACTTATTGATGATAATGATAACCCTAATGCTGGTAATGTGAAAATAAAGTATGAAGTTGCTAATAAAGGTGCTGAATCTGCAGAAATTGGTACAAGAATTCTTTTGGATACTATGCTTGATAGTAATGATGGAGCTGCAGTGGTGTTAGGAACAGATTTGAATCCAATTGCACATGAAAGAGAGCTTTTAGGAAATGATATTCCTCAATATTGGAGAAGTATGGATGATACCTTTGCTCCTAATGTCATGGCTTATGGTTTAATTGATGGGTGGGGAAATGCAAAGCCTGATAAAATGATGATAGGGCATTATGATGGACTATCGTCTACAAAATGGGATTATCAAATTGACTCGTCGTTAAACTTCACCAATGAATCTAATAAATATGGAGGTGCGGATAGTGCTGTTGCTTTATATTGGACACCTGTATCTGTTAAACCTCAATCTACATATGTATTTGAAACCTATTATGGAATTGGAGATATAGGGGAGACTGTTGAGGATGCTAATTATACGGTAAAGCTTCATTCTATTGATAAATTAACTGTGAATGATGATAAAAACGATTATACAGAAGATACATTTAAAATTACAGCAGAATTAGATAATACACTTGAGAAAGCGAAATTATTAGAGGATGTACAAGTATCTTTAATCTTAGATGATGGTTTAGAAGTCGAACAAGGTGAAGTGCCATACAAGCATATTAATAAAATTAATATCAATAAAATACGGAATCTTCAATGGCGTATACATGCAAAACCACAGCAAACCTATAAAATGCTTAAATATAGGGTTGATATTACTACTAAAGGACAGAGTGAGCCTATTTCATATAGTGGATATATACTGGCACCTGGGTTAAAAGGTGAACCACCTAAACTTCAATACCAGAATATAACGCCTTCTAAGATGTATTATGAAGGAATGAAGCTTTTCACTATAAAAGGAAAAGGATATGACTTTTACAGCGATAAGAGTCGTTGGAATATGTATCTACAGTCAAAAATAACAGAAAAAAGAATATTGATTAGTCAACAGTATATTAATGTATCTGGTGATGATAAAATAACGGTGACATACCCTGAAGACTTAGAGTTAGGAGATTATCAGATTATTCTAAAACACAATGCATTGCCTGATGAAGAAGTACTGCCTTATACTCTTTCTATATCGGATGATCAAAAATATAGAACACGGGCTTATGGAATTTTATGTATTGTTAAAAGTGTGCCACTTCAAAAAACATCCTATGGACCAACGGCACAAGATTTTACTTACAATGTAATGACAGTACAGGATGAAGATGCATTAATACAGTTACGCAATGAAATTATGAATGCAAATGAACAAATAAAGAACAGTGGCAGTGGGACGCTTAAAGAAATATTAATGGAAGTGCGTGGCGATGTATTAGCTACAGGTCAAGGAGAGAATCATAAATTCATCGTCAATACTGATAATATTCCTGCTACTATTAACGGTGTGATTCAATACAGTGGAGAACCATTAGTGATAGAACAGGATGTCCAAAATGCCAAGATAACTATAAATGGTGATGGTCCTGTGAAAGTAACAGATGGATTTACATTTTGGAAATGGGCATTTGGTATTGAACTGAAAAATGGTATAGATTATTCTTTAAATGCGAAAAACGAAGAAGATATTGCTGAAATTGACCCTGATGGATTAAGTGAATTAATTGCTCAAGACATTGAGTATCTGTATGTAAGAGATAAGAAAAGAGATGCACAGAGAGACTTAACATTAGAATTTTTAGGAATGGGTACTGTTGCAAAATATATGGGTGGTTTTCTTATACAGATAGAAAATGTTGTCTTTAAAAAGAAAGCAGTGGCTTTCGACGGGCAGTTAGCATTGACTTTCTTGCCTAATGACAATGAAGACCCATTTGCTCTTTCAACAAAAATCGATGAAGTTATATTTGAACAGAATAAGGATGGAAAAACAGCTTTTAAGGGCTTAGATTTTACAACTAATATAGAATTACCAGAAAATATGCTAGGTGGTATATTAAATAATGAAGCTTCAGCTTCGCTTACAATCGATACTATTGATAATGTATATAGTATAGAAAGTGATATGAAGGTTAAAACCATTGAGTGTCAAGGAAAATTCACCATAGCATTTACTGAAAATGATAAACCTGTTCTAGATGACCTTGAATTGAGTGCTCCTCTTGGAAAAAGAATCCCTGTATTTCCACCGCAAATGTATATAAACAGCTTAGGGGGAGGAATCAATGATTTATACGGAACAGTAACAGGTGATAAAACGGCACCTCCATTAAAGATTTTATTAATGGCTGGTATTGAACTTATCGGCAAAAATTTATTTGAGGGAGACGTTAAACTGACGATTTCAAAAGTTGGATTTTCACTATCTGGGGATTTAGAATTAGTTACTATTCATTCAACTGTACTTGAAAATGCACATGTCAGTGCAAGGTGGACAAATCCATGGTATTTTGAACTTGGTGCAGACCTTGATATCTTAGGTATGTTAGAAGGACGTTCTAACTTTTATGTGTCAGGAGAATGGTTTAAAGGAAGAGTACATGCGGCACTGAAAATTCCTAATTCTATACCGCTTATAGGTGGAGAGAAGTTTTCTGGAGTAGATATGGGAGCGAACAAGGATAAAATCTGGGGAAGCGTTGAAATAGAGGTTCCTGTACCTAGAGCAGGTATACCACCATGGACGAAGAAAGAAGTAGGAGTTGGTGTGGCATATTATTGGGATGGAGGACTTAAAGTAGCAGATGCAGGAGATAGATTGGGTGCTATGCCTCTAGCGTTATATTCAGAGACATTTTTTGATGAAAACAATGAACCTATTACTATGTTTGTAGGAACAAATATTACTAAAGTGGCAGATTCGTCTAGTGAAGTATTGTTTGCTTCTAAGCAGCAAAGTTTTGATATGCCAATGGTATATGCAACATTGGATAATACGGAACATTTTTTCAAAGTATATAATCAAGAGGTGGCGGTATTCCAGCTTGATTATAAAGGAGAGGTTCCAGATATAAATGTTTATAGACCTGATGGTACTGAATATCCTTTAGTTGATAATGAAGGTAATAAAGCGTATATTGTTCAGGAAATACCTGCAGAAGAAAGTGTTTCAGGAAAACCAGAAAATCATGTATATATTTTTATACCTGAACCTACAAACGGACAGTGGAAGGTTTCAGTTAGCAAATCGGTTGATACTGCGTTATTAGAAATAAAACAGCCTCCTACATTAGATAGTGTAACAGCAGTTAAAACTGATGATAAACATATTAAAGTAGATTGGACAGCATCTAATGCTGATGAAGCATTAATCAATATTTCTTTGACAGCTGATAAAGAGGAAGCGGGAGTATTACTGTCTAGTGATGTAAATGCTTCAGAAGGAACATATACAGTGGAAATTCCACAGGGAACATTAGAGGGTAACTATTATGTAAAAGTGGAAATTAAAGAAGGGGATTATGGATACCAGCGTATGTATTCTGACTCTATTTATGTTACCGATCCATATATGCCACCAGCGGTGAATGATAATATTTCGATCTCACTAGAAGGTAATGGTACAATGGGTGTATCATTTACACCTGTGTCAGAAGAAAATATTGAAGGATATTATATAGAGGTGTTTGATGAAACAGGAGCTAAGGTAGATACTGCTGGGGAGTATTTTGTTGAAGAAGGACAAGACAGTATTTTGATTGGTGGACAGTATAAGGCGAATATAGGAGATAATTCAGAAGAAATATTAGGACTTGAACCAGGTAAAAGTTATAAAATAGGGATTACTACGCTAAGACAACGTGAAGAATATCAGCATTTGAGCAGTACGACTTATTCAGAATCAATCTTTTTACCAGTACCTGAGCCTGCAATACTTGATGTACAATGGGGAAGTGAATTTATAGATACTGAGGATGAACAGGGTAATTCAATAAAGGGTCTTAACAAAAACGAGGCTCTATTGCATTATATATCAGACCAGACAGTAGATACAATTGTAAAGGTTAATAATAATGTATATGAAAGCTTTGAGGGGAATGAAAAAGATATCAACATTCCTGTAGAGGATGGAAAGTATGTAGTAGAATTTATAGCTAAAAATGAAAAAGGTGATACATCAACGTATACAGTTTCATTTATGGTTGATACTACAGCCCCTGTATTAATGGTTGAAAATCCTACAAAGGATATAGTGACTTCAACTGAAAAAATATATATCAAAGGTGTATCGGAAAAAAATGCAACTATTACAGTTAATGGTAAGCAAGTTATTGCTGATGAAAATGGTAGATTTGAATATAGTTTACCTATGGGAGATAAGGTGAAAGAGAGTATTTTAATTCAAGCAATAGATAATTTAGATAATGAAACGACATATGAAACAGAAGTAATAAATAGTACAGTTGGGACTATACAAAAGGTATATATTCGCCCTGAAATAAAGCAGATGCCAAATGGAACATCTAAGCAATTTGATTTAATTGGTGTAGATGGAGAGGGGAAAGAATTTATACTTGATGATAGTATGGTAGAGTGGTCTTTCATGGCAGGTAAGACATTGGCAGAACTTTCTACTGACGGTTTACTACGTGCATATAAAGAAGGCGAAATAGTTATTAAAGCCTCTTATTATATAAGTGAGAAGTATGCATTTGAAGATGCTATGACAATAGAAATTATAAGGAATGACATGCTTGATAATATACAAGATGTAGCTATTCGTCCAAGGATACAAGAAATAGATAAAGGCAGTATGCAACAGTTTAGATTAATGGGTATAGATAATGAAAACAGAGAAATTGAGTTAGAACAAGATATGGTAAAATGGATATTGACAAAAGGCAATTATGTAGCAGAACTCTCAAATGATGGTTTACTAAACTCACAAAAAGAAGGGGAAGTTGAACTTAAAGCTGTATGTACTATAGGAGATAATACATTTAAAGATACTATGAAGATAAATATTATAGATAATAATAATACTAATAATAATACTAATAATAATACCAATGATAGAGATGAAAAAAAGCTAGAAAATAAAATTAGTAGTAAACTTCAGAAAATATTAGATGGTATTATAGCAAGGGAAAAAGGTTTAATTGTTTTGGCAACTTCCAATGTGAATGCAGATAAAGATAACGACATTAAGTATGGAACAAAACTTTCAATAACAGTACCTAAAGAAGCTATTTCTCAAGATGACGCGTTGATGGTTGCAAAAGTAAAAGATAATACAAAATATCTTAGAGAGGATTCAGAGCAGAAATTTAATCAAATAACAGATATATATGAAATACAATTCGCAAAGTCAAATCAAAGCTTGAAAAAGCCTGTAGAAGTAGAATTTGGTTTTGATAGTAGGAAGGTAAGAAATTTAAAGAATATTGGTGTATACTATTATAATAAAAAATATAGTGAATGGGAGTATCTTGGAGGCAAGGTAGAAGGTAATGGAATTAAGGTGACGATACCTCATTTTAGCAAATATGCAGTGTTGGAAAGTAAGGATTTATTTAACGTAGAAGATATAGAAGAAAGATGGTCTGAAGATTGTATTAAAAAGCTTATATCTTTACAAATTATTAAAGGAATTCAACGTAATGGCAGAAGTTATTTTGAGCCTAGTAGACGTATCACACGTTTAGAACTTGCAACGATGGTTGCAAGAGTGATGAGAGCAGATATGTACAATACTAACATATCCAATCCACCTTTTGCAGATTGGGACGATATTGCTCAGTGGGGTAAACCATATGCAAAAGTTGCTTATCACAACGGATGGATGCTAGGTAAAGAATCGGATAAAGATAAGATATTTGCTCCAGAAGAATATGCAACCCGTGCAGAGGTGGCAACAATTATAGGAAGGTTAATGAATAATGAAGTAGTTGCTTCCAGCAATTTTAAAGACAAGAATGATATACCAGTATGGGCAAAAGAATATGTTTATAGACTAGTAAGCAAAGGAATTATTTCAGGATATACGGATGGTACGTTTAAACCTAATAAAAATATTACAAGAGAAGAAGTAGCAAAAATGCTTTCAATATTTATTGAACAGGAAAGATAAAGGAAAAAAATTCATATGTCCTCAAAGAGAATCAAATAAACTGACTAAAAGAAAAAGGTCATTAATTTCACACACATTAGACTTTAAAGTCTAATGTGTGTGTTTTTTTTTGATTGATATGAATATATTTCAGTTAACATAATATTGATAAGTGTTTATTTAATGATATACTTATAAAATAAATAGGAGATATGGTATGAAAAGTTTATTATATAGAGCTATCAAAACTGCCATAGGTGTTGTATTAGCAATATCTATAGCTGACTTTATAGGAATAGGATATAGTACTACAGCTGGTATAATATGTATGATTAGTATACTTGATACAAGAAAACAAACCTATATTGTAAGCATGAAAAGAATTGTTACTGCTTTAATTGCATAATAAGGGTTACCTAGACACACTTCAACCCATGCTGCAGGTGTTGTTATTTCTAAATTACCAGTAACAGAATATGTACCCTTAGGAAGAAATAATGATGCTATATTAACTTAATTTACAATGACTGAGTTAGAAGAGTTAGGTCTTTTAAAAATGGATTTTTTAGGTCTTAGAAATCTTACAGTAATAAGGGATGCAAAGGATTTAATAAAATATAATTATAATAAAGAAATTAATTTTAGTAATTCAAATTATGATGATAAGTTAGTATATGAAGTGCTGGTATGAGACAAATTCTAAAGGAATTAAAACCTACTGAGTTTGAAAATATAATAGCAGCAAATTCACTATATAGACCAGGGCCTATGTGTTAGACAGCACTTTATTTCAACTTTGAAAAGTCAGAATATTTCCACCTAATAGTATTTAAAATCAAAGATAATCTGAAAGATTTAAGTACAAATTTCTCTTATATGATCAAAAGAGTCACATTATTACATCCTTAAATACAAAGAAAAAGGGGGCCAGCCCCATTAACCCCCGGGATTTATCGCTTATTAAGGTAAATCTTTTCTATGTATCCTTTTATTATTATGGGGGGAAGAGTGTAATGGTTCTTTCCTTTTTGTATTTTTAAGGATTATTACCACCTTGTCATACTGTATACAAATAATGCAGATTAAATAATCTTACTTATATTTAGTCAGATTATTTAATCTGCATTATTTAATTAGGATAGTATAATTTTACTTTTTTAGGAGTATTAGGTTGAAATAAACTGCCATATAACAGTTAGCCTAAAGCATACCCTTGTGGATAGCATTTGTAAAGTCCTTGATTTTCTCTGTGAGTACAAAAACAGAAAAAGGAAATTTATACTTGATTTTTCAAATGATTACCATTATAATATACCTAGAACAACAAAATAGCATATGTGACAAAACAATCTGTATTATAGTATATTCAGAATAAGAAGGTGATTGATATAAGTATTAGAAAAGAACTAAAGGCGGGAGTAGTTGAACTAATAATAATATCTCTTTTAAAAAAAAGAGATATGTATGGATATGAAATATCAAACGAGATTGATAACCGCTCATCTAACAAATTAAATGTAAAGGAAGGTACTCTATACCCAATACTTTATAGATTAGAAGAAAAAGAAGTTATAGAGAGTTATTGGAAGACACCTAAGGGAAGAGGTAAACCCCGTAAATACTATAGAGTTACAAGTATAGGGGATGAATATTTTTACAGTTATAAAGAAGAGTGGTTTGTTGTGTCAAATATTATGAAAGATATTTTAATTGGGGAGGGAGAATAATGCTAGTACAGTACAAAAACTATATTGAGGAAGTTTTAGATCTGATAGATACTGATCCTAAAACTAAGGAAAAAATAAGACAAAGTTTAACTGAACATATTGATGCTATGGTCGAAAGGCATGGATCTTTAGCTTATAATCAATTAGAAGCTAAAGAAAAGGTTGCAAAGGAGTTTATGGATAATCTAGATATAGATAGTATACAAACAAATGAAGACCAATATCCATGGTGGGTAAAACGAAGTGGATTACGACGTAGAATTTCTAAAAAGAAAATTTTAAATATGCCTCTTTATCATATAACCGATGGTTATAATCCTGAAACTGGTAAATTTGAAGTAGCAAAGGGATTTATCGCTATTGGTCCTGTAGCCTTTGGAGTTATCTCGTGGGGAGCTGTTGCAGCAGGTATATTATCCTTTGGTGGGGTTTCTTTAGGGGCATTATTAGCACTAGGAGGATTTTCAGTTGCACTAGGATTTGCAATAGGAGGCTTTGCAATGGGAGGTCTGTTGGCTATAGGAGGAGCAGCCATATCCTGGGGTATAGCCTTTGGTGGATATGCTTCAGGACATGTAGCAATAGGTGATATGACTGAAGGTACCTACTTCTTTAATACAAATACAGGAGAGGGTAATGCGGTAGAATGGTTTAGAAGATATATGCCTTACTTTACGAAATATTTCAAATAAGGAATAGATATTAATTGTTATTATATTGTTTCGAGGGAAGTGATTATTGATTCCGTTAAATAAAGAATGAAAATATCTAATAAATAGTAAGTGCACCAAAAATGATTTTAATATTGTATTTATTTTAAATAGATACAAAACTAGACTTATATTAGTATTGAATTGGATGTAATATTAAGGAGTAAGTGAAGTAAAAAAAGAAAAAACATAAATGGCAAATATACTTTATTTACTGTATGGAATATATGAGAAAAAATGTGTGGGTTTGGGTAAAATCATAAGTTTGAGCAGTTATAAGAGTGGATTTGTTTTTATTATTCTTTAGTTTTTAAAGCAAAAAGTTAAACTAATAGTTAGTATTGATTTAACTTGAATATAGAAATCTAATTTGATTGGATTTTTTTAAAAAATAAAATTTATGTTAAATAAATTTGAAGTTTAAAAACAATAAGTTTATATAATATCTAATAGATAATATCGATTTTTCGAACACATATTAAAAGTACCTACATATATTGATTATAGAATAACTTTAAAAAGGGGTTATAATATGTGGGATGATAGATATTTAATGGATATAATAAGACCATTTCTACCACCTTATTCTGAGTTTATTATATTAGAAAAACCATTTAAAAGGCCAGTAGTAGGAATGGTAGACTTAGATGGGGATGGAGTATTAGAGATAGTAGGAGCTTATAATTGGCAAGGAGAAAACTATATTATTGTACTAAAATATTATGATGGTACTTGGCTGGTAGTAGATACTATAAAAGGAAAGGGTTATAATATAACCTTTTTCGGTGTGGCACCAATCACTAGTAAATATAAAAATAACTTAGTAGTAGGGTGGCAAGTTGCATCTATATGGTCCGATATTAGTGTTTATGAATGGACAGCTATGGGACTTAGTGATTTAATTTATGGAAATAAATACTACAGTATGATAGAAATAAAAGATATTGAGAGTGCACAAGGAAGAGATGGAATATATGAATTAGCGCTTTGGATTCATGATACCGGAGATGCTTATAGGGTAGAAATATACAGATGGTCAAACGATAAATTAACATTGGCTTTAGACGTATATCCCTACTACTTTAGAAAAGTAGAAAATTATTATATAGAGATATTAAAAGAAAAGGATTCAACTACCTACTGGTATTATTTAGCAGACGCACAAATTAAAATTGGGAATACGAGAGGAGCAATTAATTCTATTGATAAAGCTTTATCATTTGAGTACCCTTATCCATCAAAAGAGGAACTAATTAGTTTAAGACGTCAATTATGTAAGCATCAACCTTTTGTAGATCAGAACGAAATAGATTTATCATCTATAGAATACATTTGTTCTGAAACTCAAAGAGATATAAAACTTGAAAAGGCCCTAATTAAAGAATTTGAATTAGACAGATATCAAGAAAATATAAGATATTATTATAATAAAGTAGATCTTGATGGAGATGGAATTGATGAAATATTTGCCTATGTCGTAGGATCTTTTGTATGTGGTACTGGGGGATGTAGCTCTGTTATTTTCAAACAAGAAGGGGAAGAGTATAATTTACTAGCAAGATTTAGCCTTGTTAATAATCCTATTATTATTAGTAATAATAAAACAAAAGGATACAGAGATATTATTATGAATGTTTATGGAGGTGGTATAGAAAGCTTTTTTGCCTTACTCAAATACGATGGTTCAACATATCCAAGTAACCCATCCATTCAACCTAAAGTAGAACCAGGTACAAAGGTAGACGGCTTAGCTATTATTGCGGATGATATTAGTAAAAGTCCAGGAATAAAACTAGAAAGCATTAATAACTAATTGTTTATTGCATATAAGATTGAAGCTAAATAGAGTAAAAGGATGTTAAAAGACAGATTAATAACCTAACAAAACTACACAATAAGGATCTAAAACTTTTTTAAAAATTATATATATGTATATCCCTCAGACGAATGTTTGAGTTTTTTTCTTTAGGGTGGAGTAATTCATTTTATGCTATGAAAAAGGAAATCCATTCTATTTGGATTCCCTTTAAAAAACAATCATTACTAATTATTAAGATAATACGTATTTTGCTATTTTCACTTTATTTCTTACAATTAAATTCTCTTTACAGAGTATTTTTTCAAAACTATATTTTTCATAAGTAAGTACAATTTCTAAAAAGCACATAAAAATCCCCATATCTATAGTATTATAAAATGTTACTTTTGATTTTGGCATCATAGACTTCTTCTTTGAATCACGGTATATATCCAAATGATTTGACCTTGTTTCAACCATCCAAGGCTGTGTATTACAGGAGCTTAGAGCAAAACGAACCGCATCCCTAACCTCTTGTAATAATTTACCTTTCCATATTTCTTTCTTTGTTTTTCGTGTAGCCTTTGTATAATTTTTTCGGAATTCCTCTTTTTTCCCTTTTCCAAAAGCTAGCATAATAACAAAGTGAAGATCCTCATATTTAGTCTCATCAACTTTTCTCATTCCATACTAACAAACCCCAATATCTTTAGATGCCATCCATAGATCTAATTGTTCTAACATATAACCAACATTTAACAAATAATGTTTTTTTCTTTCACTATATACCAATAAACAATATTCACCACGTTTACATGTGGTTTCTTCTCTTTTTACAATTCGGTATTTGACAGTTATGTTGTCTTTTAATGGTTTTAACTCATTTAGTTTATTTCGTATCTCATTTAGATTACTTGAACTTAATGATTCTGTACTTTTAAATCGGCGAAATGACTTGCGCTTAAAAATCATATTTTAAATTCTTTCATTTAACTTTTCTCCAACAAATATCTTACTTATTTTAATTTTCATAATATCATTTCCTTTCAGTTTTTATGACTGGTCTATACCAAAAGTATCATGGTATAAAAATATATTCAACTATAATTTTAAAATTAGTTTATTTATGTATTTTGTGTTTCCTTTAACTAGTGGTTAAAGGAATTTTTTAGCTCCATATTTACTTTATTAAATATGATTATATAAAATATAAAAGGTTATTATACTACAGCGTATATATATTAGATTAATGAAAGCTTTAAGTATAAGAGTTTACTTTACTGTATAACAATTCTTTATAGCAGCTATAGGTAAAATGTATTATATAATAAAAGTATACTATTGTTAAAATTTTAATAATTAGAAAGGTGTGTAATTTTTGGATTCAAAAAAAGAACTAGATATTTTTAAAAAAAGTATTAAATTTTATAAATTAAGTTTCAATAAACGTAACAATCAAAATAATAATTCTGAAAAGAAAATTAAAAAGAATAAAACTGAAAGATTATTGACCATAGGTACTTGGATTATAATTTTAGGAACTTGGTATATAATAACTGAATTAAAGTTATTTTCTACGACTTTAGTACCATCACCATATAAGGTTTTAACGACCTTTATTACTATTTTAAAAGAGGGTTATAACAATGTTTCTTTATGGATGCATCTTGGAGCTAGTTTTCAAAGGCTTTTTATAGCTTTAGTACTTGCTATTGTAACTGCAATCCCTATTGGCTTATTAAGTGGCTATTTTAGTAAAATTAAAGCAATCGTTGATTCTGTAGTTGAATTTTATAGACCCTTACCACCACTGGCTTATTATACATTACTTATATTATGGTTTGGTATTGATAATAAATCAAAGGTAACATTATTGTTTTTAGCAGGTTTTGCACCAATTTATTTAGCTTGTGTATCTGCTGTTAGAAAGATTAATAAGGATTATATATTAAGTGCTAAATCTTTAGGTGCAAGTCAGAAAAGTATTTTCTTTAAGATTGTATTGCCTGCATGCTTACCTGAAATTTTCACAGGTATTAGAACTGCAGTGGGTGTATCATATACTACTTTAGTTTCTGCTGAAATGGTGGCTGCCACATCGGGTATAGGATGGATGGTATTAGATGCATCAAATTTTTTAAAAAGTAATGTTATAGTTGTGGGGATCTTAGTAATGGGTTTTACCGGTATATTAATTGATTATGGATTAAGATATTTAGAAAAAAAGATTGTCTTTTGGAAAGGACATGTTTAATTTTAAATACTTTTATTTACTAAAAACTTAAGGAAATAGTATTAAAAATGGAGGTAAATTATGAAAAAAATATTATTGATTATATTAATAGCAGTTATAGTTGGATCTTTAGTAGGTTGTAATAGTTTAGAAAAATCAGAAGAATCATCTTTACCTAAAGAGATTAATTTTGGTATTCTTAGAGTTCCAAATGAGGAAACAATAGCAATAGCAGAAGGGTTATTTGATAAATACTTTACAGAGAAAGGTATTAAATGTAACTTTATTGTCTTTGATTCTGGAGTAGATGCAAATAAAGCATTAGCATCAGGTAGTATTGATTTTGCTACGATGGGAAATACAAATTCTATAATAGCCTTATCAATGGACCTTGATGTAGAAATGATTTATATACACGAAGTACTCGGAGAAATTGAAGCTTTAGCAGTTAAAAAGAATTCAGGAATTAATAAAATAAAAGATCTTTCTGGTGAAATAATTGCGACGCCTTTTGCATCTACATCCCATTATAGTTTATTAAATGCTCTTAAGGATAATGGAGTAGATGGTAAAGTAGAACTTTTAGATATGAAAACACCAGAAATTGTTGCGGCATGGGAAAGAGGAGATATTAAAGCAGCTTATACTTGGCAACCATCACTTGGAAAACTATTAAATGATGGAAAGATTCTTATTTCAAGTGAAGATATGGCTAATAATGGTTATGTAACTGCTAATGTAGAATTAGTAAGAAAAGAATTTTCAAAGAAGTATCCTGAATTAGTAACAGACTTTATAACTTGCCTATCAGAAGCTAAGGATATATATATAAAGGATCAAGAAAAAGCTGCAACTATTGTATCTGAAGAACTTGAAATAACTAAAGAAGATGCACTAAAACAAATGAATGGTTCAATATGGTGTACACCTGAAAAATTAATAAGTAAAAAATACTTTGGAACTAATAAAAAACCAGGAGATTTTGTAACTATTATGAAAGATACATCGGATTTTTTGAAAAAACAAGGGTCCATTGATAATTCTCCATCAAAAGAAGAGTTTGATGAGTATGTAAACCCATTATATATCCAAAAATCTTTAGAAAAAACTTCTAATAACTAAATATGTAAAATGGGTGCATTAAATTATTTTTATGATAAATATATGAAGGAGTTTTAATAATGGTAAATGAGGAAAAGAAAGAATTTTTAATAGATATTAAAAATTTAAAGTCAGTATATGGAAAGAATATAGATTCTGTATTAGCACTTGACAATATAAGTTTACAAATCAAACGTGGGGAATTTTTATGTGTTTTAGGACCATCCGGTTGTGGAAAGAGTACATTATTAAAAACTATTGCTGGATACATTAAACCTACAAGTGGAACTTGTCTTATGCAGGGAGAATCTATTACAGGTCCTGATTGGCACAGAGGAGTTGTATTTCAGTCTCCAACTTTGTATCCATGGATGAATGTGAAAGAGAATGTTGAATTTGGGCCTAAAATGAGAGGTCTTTCTGAAAATGAAATTAAAAGGATAAGAACTCATTTTTTAGATCAGGTTAAACTAACTGGATTTGGAGATAAAGCAACATTTGAACTTTCAGGAGGTATGAAACAAAGAGTAGCACTAGCAAGAGCTTTAGCCAATTATCCTCAAATGATTTTAATGGATGAGCCCTTTGGAGCTTTAGATGCATTAACAAGAGTTAATATGCAATCTTTAATACGTAATATATGGAAGGAAAATAATAGTACATTCTTTTTAATAACCCATGATATTGATGAAGCATTATCCCTTGGCACAAGGGTTGTTGTATTATCTAAACGTCCTGGGAGAATATTAAAAGAGTTTAATGTTGATTTTACACATACAATACTTAAAAATAATTCAAATCATGTTATGTATAGCGAGAAATATTTTAAAGTTAAAAATGAAATTTTAGATCTTATTAATAACCAAATAGAGAAACAACATTAAGCTTAGGAAGTCAATTAAAAGCCGCTTAGGGTTAAATTTAACCCTAAGCGGCTTTTAATGAGAGGTAAGAATTGGTATATCGAAGTGAAAATTTGCTAGGGCTTTAAAGTAGGAACCAATCTATGAAAAATATTTAGTATAATAATAAAATAAAGAATGCTCAATGATGGTTAAACTAAGCATTCTTTTGATAATATTAGTTGTAGATTTATTCAGCAGCTTCTGCATCTTCTTTTGTTTTATGAATTGTACCATATGGATGCTGAGGTGGTGCATAAATAGAATATAGTTTAAGAGGTTTATTACCTGTATTGATAAGATTGTGCCATTTTCCAGCTGGTATAATGAAGGCATAATCATCATATACTCTTCTTTGAAAATCTAAATTATCTTTTTTATCCCCCATTTTTACAAGGCCTTGACCTTCTTCAATACGTATGAACTGATCAAGATTTGGATGAATTTCTAAACCTATGTCTTCTCCAGGCTTTATACTCATCAAGGTAAGTTGAAAATAATCTCCTGTCCATAGAGCAATGCGAAAATTATTGTTTTGTTTAGTAACATCTTCAATATTAATTACAAAGGGTTCAGGTCCATAGTCCTTTAATTTGATAAACTGTCTTGGTGTGTTATTCCAATAAGGATATGGATACATTCCATAACCATTATAAATCGGAGGGTTAACATAGTAAGGGCATGAATATGGTCTATAATAATTATACATATTACTCATTCCTTTCTTAGGTTTTATAATATAATATGCAAGATGTTTAAAGAAGGTACTTTTGTTATGAATTTATGGAAAATAAAAAGGAAATCTTATGATAATTGATTTTCATAAAAGAGTGACACCAATGGGCCCACCAGTTGAACATAGGATATCTAAAGATAATGTAGAGAAAATATGTAATAATAGTGGATTTAAAACTATAGATGCATTTTCACAAGGTGATAACTTTTACAGTATTGTATTTAAATTTAAATAATGTAAAAGTATTTATAAAAATAATTTACAATCCTCTAGACTATGTTGGGGGACTTTTCATTATTGTGATATTATTACATAAGATAATATATGGAAAAAGAAGGTATTTTACTAAATAGGTGGAATAGTTACAAATATATTATAGAACTTTTAATTAATAAATACCTAAATTGAAAGGAAAGGGAGTGATTAATGAGACCTAGTAGAACAACATTGAAATCACTAGTAATATGGATTTTTTTATGTGTATATGTAATTTTACATGAAGGGGGACATTCATTAGTAGTTTATCTATTTGGAGGAAAAGTTACCTATTTTAATATAAATCTCTTTGATGCCCGCATGAGTTATAGAGGAGAATTTTCAAATATCCAGAAAAGCCTACTTCATATAGGAGGATTTTTATTACAATTGTTATGCGAAAAGCCCACTGCTTCAGCTGTGGGATGGATAGCATCTTTATGAAAATAATTTATAAAGATGTACATTTTCATAATAATTATACGCATTCTGTGTTATAATAATTATATAG
>VEND01000120.1 GCA_009711765.1 Bacillota bacterium
TTATACAATATTAAAAAAAGCAATGTCTGGTATAGAAAATTTCATGCCTAAGCCCTTGTATAAAATCAAGCAATCACAACAGTTAATAATGCATAAAGCCTTTGTTTAACCGTACTTTGACGATTTTAAGTTTGTATTTTGGGGAAACTCTAAATAATAAAGATATTGACATTTTTTAGATAAAAACATATAATTAAAACGAACAAACGTTCCTGAATTTAACTATTAAAATTAGAGGTGATTAGATGGGTAAGTTTCAAGTAGTTTCTGAATATAAACCTACTGGAGACCAACCAAAGGCTATAGACGCATTAACTGAAGGAATCGATAATGATTTGAAACATCAAACACTTCTTGGGGTTACAGGCTCTGGGAAAACTTTTACTATGGCTAATATTATAGAGAGAGTACAAAAGCCAACAATAGTTATTGCCCATAATAAAACTTTAGCTGCTCAATTAGCTAGTGAATTTAGGGAATATTTTCCTAATAATGCAGTTGAATATTTTGTAAGTTACTATGATTATTACCAACCAGAAGCCTACGTACCTGGAAGTGACACATATATAGAAAAAGATGCATCAATTAATGATGAGATAGATAAACTTAGACACTCTGCAACAGCTTCACTATTTGAACGGGAAGATGTAATAATAGTATCTAGTGTTTCATGTATATATGGATTAGGAGATCCTATAGATTATGAAAATCTAGTTTTATCTTTAAGACCTGGTATGATTAAAGATAGAGACGATGTAATAAAAAAATTAGTAGATATTCAATATGAAAGAAATGATATTAACTTTATAAGAGGAACTTTTAGAGTAAGAGGGGATATAGTAGAAATATTTCCTGCCTCATCGTCAGAAAATGCAATAAGAGTAGAGTTTTTTGGTGATGAAATTGATAGGATTACAGAGGTAAACTCTTTAACTGGGGAAATAATTGGTACAAGGAATCATATATCAATATTTCCAGCATCTCACTTTGCTACTTCTCAAGATAAAATTGAAAATGCAATAGGAGATATTAAGAAGGAACTAGCAGAAAGGCTAAAAACCTTAAGGGCAGAAGATAAATTATTAGAAGCTCAAAGACTTCAACAAAGAACTATGTATGATATAGAAATGTTAAAAGAAATGGGTTATTGTCAGGGTATAGAGAATTATTCAAGACATTTAAGTCAAAGAAAAGCTGGGAGTAAACCCTATACGTTACTAGATTATTTTCCAGACGATTATTTAATGATAGTTGATGAATCCCATGTAACTATTCCTCAAGTTAGGGGGATGTATGCTGGAGATAGGTCTAGAAAGCAAACATTAGTTGATCATGGTTTTAGATTACCATCGGCTATGGATAATAGACCCTTAACATTTGATGAATTTGAAAATCAAATAAACCAAATATTATATGTTAGTGCTACACCGGGTCCTTATGAAGAAAAGCATAGTAAAAATATTGTAGAACAAATAATAAGACCAACGGGGTTATTAGATCCAAAGGTTGAAGTTAGGCCAACTAAACATCAAATTGATAATCTAGTTAAAGAAATTAAAACAAGGGCAGAAAATAATGAAAGAGTTTTGGTTACAACATTAACTAAGAAAATGTCAGAGGATTTAACTGATTATTTTAAAGAGATTGGTATTAATGTTACCTATTTACATTCTGATATAAAAACTATTGAAAGAATGGAGATAATTAGAGATTTAAGATTAGGAAAACATGATGTGTTAATAGGTATTAACCTTTTAAGGGAAGGACTTGACTTGCCTGAAGTTTCATTAGTTGTAATACTTGATGCAGATAAAGAAGGTTTTCTACGTTCAGAAACCTCAATGATACAAACCATAGGAAGAGCAGCTAGAAACTCTAAAGGGAAAGTTATTATGTATGCTGATAAAATTACAAAATCAATGGAAAAGGCTATAAGTGAGACAAATAGAAGAAGACATATCCAAATGGAATATAATAAAGAAAATAATATAACCCCAACAACTATTAAAAAGTCAATAAGGGATGTTATAGAAGCAACTAAGTCTCTAGATGAAGATTATGATTTAGATGAAGATAAATTAACTAAAGAAGATATTAATGAAGCAATAGTTAGCTTAGAAACAGAAATGATGGAAGCGGCAGAACAACTCCAATTTGAAAGAGCTGCTGAACTTAGGGATAAAATAGAAAATTTAAAGGAAAAATTAGAAGAAGTAGAATAATGAAACTTTGAGAAAGAGGGATCTTATGAAAAATAATAAAATTGTAGTAAAGGGAGCTAAGGAACATAATTTAAAGAATGTAGACATTGAATTACCTAGAAATAATTTTATAGTATTAACAGGTATAAGTGGTTCGGGAAAATCGTCTTTAGCTTTTGATACAATATATGCAGAGGGACAAAGAAGATATGTTGAGAGTTTAAGTGCATATGCTAGACAATTTTTAGGTCAAATGGAAAAACCAAATGTTGAGTATATAGAAGGGTTGTCTCCAGCTATATCTATAGATCAAAAGACAACTAATAGAAACCCAAGGTCTACTGTAGGGACTGTAACTGAGATATATGATTATCTAAGATTATTATTTGCAAGAATTGGTACTCCCCATTGTCCTAATTGTGGTAAAGAGATAACATCTCAGACTGTTGATCAAATGGTAGATCAAATTTTACAATTAAAAAATAGAACTAGAATTCAAATATTATCTCCCATAGTTAGAGGGAGAAAAGGACAGCATAAAAAGATATTAAAAGAAATAAGAAAGGAAGGTTATGTTAGGGTAAGAGTAGATGGTGAAATATTAGATATAAACGATGAAATAGAACTTAAAAAAAATATTAAACATCATATAGATGTAGTTGTAGATAGAATTATAATAAAAAAAGGAATAAAGAAAAGATTAACAGATTCTTTAGAAACAGCTATAGAACTTTCTGAAGGTTTAGTTTTAATTGATGTAATAGATGGTGATGAAATGTTATTTAGCCAAAACTTTGCCTGTATAGATTGTGGAATTGCTATAGAGGAACTATCACCTAGAATGTTTTCATTTAATAGTCCCTATGGAATGTGTCCTACTTGTAATGGTTTAGGTAATCATAAAAAAATAGATCCTGAATTAGTAATACCTAATCCAAAGTTATCAGTAAGTCAAGGTGGACTTGCCCCTTATAGTAATACATCAGAGGATACTTATTATTATAAAATGTTTGAAACCATAGCAAAGGACAATAACTTTGATTTAAATAAACCTTTAAATAAAGCACCTAAAAAGTTTTTAAATGAAATATTATATGGTACTGATAGAGAAATAACTTTCAAATTTAATAGTAGATTTAGTGGAAGAAGGGAATATAGAGCACCCTTTGAAGGTATAGTAAATAATTTAGAGAGAAGATATAGAGAAACTAATTCTGAATACATGAGAGGCAAAATAGAAAGATTTATGAGTGTTATACCTTGTCCTGAATGTCATGGAGAGAGATTAAAGCCTGAAAGTTTAGCAGTTACTATTGAAGATAAAAATATAGCTGAGGTAACTGAATTTTCAATAGCAGATGGATTTCATTTTTTTAATAATCTTAAATTATCAGAAAGACAAAAGTTTATAGGACATCAGATTCTTAAAGAAATAAGAGAAAGGCTTAAATTTCTAAAGGATGTAGGTTTAGAGTATTTAACACTTTCAAGAAGCGCAGGTACTTTATCAGGAGGAGAATCCCAAAGGATTAGATTGGCAACACAAATAGGTTCAAGTCTAGTAGGTGTATTATATGTATTAGATGAACCTAGTATAGGTCTTCATCAAAGAGATAATGAAAGGTTACTTAAAACCTTAAGAAATTTGACTGATCTAGGAAATACCTTACTTGTAGTTGAACATGATGAAGAAACTATGTATAAGGCAGATCATATTGTTGATATAGGTCCTGGAGCTGGTGTTCATGGAGGAGAAATAGTAGCCCAGGGGACAGTAAAGGAAATAAAAGAAAATGAGAACTCATTAACAGGACAATATCTAAGTGGTAAAAAGAATATAGAAATACCTAAAAAGAGAAGAAAATCCAATGGTAAATCACTTAAAGTAATAGAAGGTGCAGAAAATAATTTAAACCATATAGATGTTGAATTTCCTTTAGGAATTTTTACTTGTGTTACAGGAGTATCAGGTTCAGGAAAGAGTACTTTAGTGAATGAAATTTTATATAAAGGTTTAGCCCAAGAACTTAATAGAGGTAAAAGAAAACCTGGGAAACATAAAAAGATTAATGGTATAGAAAATATAGATAAAGTTGTTGATATTGACCAATCTCCGATAGGAAGAACCCCTAGGAGCAATCCTGCCACATATACAGGAGTATTTGATTATATAAGAGAGTTATTTGCAATGACTAAAGAAGCTAAGACAAGGGGTTATAAAAAAGGAAGATTCAGTTTTAATGTAAAGGGTGGAAGATGCGAAGCTTGTAAAGGTGATGGAATTATAAAAATAGCAATGCACTTTTTACCGGATGTATACGTACCTTGTGAAGTGTGTAAAGGAAAGAGATATAACAGAGAAACTTTAGAAGTAAAATATAAGGGAAAAACTATATCTGATGTTTTAAATATGACTGTAGAAGAATCATTAGAATTCTTTGATAATATTCCTAAGATAAAAAGAAAATTAAAAACAATGAATGATGTAGGATTAGGATATATTAAATTAGGTCAACCTTCAACACAATTATCAGGAGGAGAAGCTCAAAGGATAAAACTTGCAACTGAGTTAAGTAAAAGAAGTACAGGAAAGACTTTATATATTTTAGATGAACCTACAACAGGACTTCATATAGCAGATATTCATAAACTTATAAAAGTATTAAATAGATTAGTTGAAAATGGAAATACAGTAATAGTAATAGAACATAACTTAGATGTAATCAAAATGGCTGATCATATAGTTGATTTAGGACCAGAGGGGGGAGATAATGGAGGAAAAATTATTGCAGAGGGGACACCTGAAAAAGTATCAGAAATCGAAGGTTCTTATACTGGTAAGTTTTTAAAACCAATATTAAAATGATACAAAACTAGCAGTTAAATCTGCTAGTTTTAATTTTATTACAAAATCGTAACAAAATATTGTTAAAAATTAAATGTAATATCATACATTTATAGGTTAATATATGTAAAAATAGCTAACTATATTTACATATACATACATCAAATGTAATTTAACGTATTAAATTATGGAAGTAAATGAAAGATAAGGCACGTATGGTTATTCTAAACATTACATTTTTGTCAAAAGTATGTTAAAATCATAAAGAACCTGCCTGAGATTCCTATCAAGTTTTTTAAAATTATAATAATTTTAAGTTTATTAGGAATTATATTATTAGGTATAATAAATTACCTAATGTTAAGTCATGCCCTAAAGCTTGTACACATTAAAGTATTAAAGAAAGTTTAGACGAAACACCCAAATAATGGAGGAGGAAAACAATGATAAGTGACAATATTGGTATTGTTATTACTTTTGCTTTGTATTTAGTTTTTATGTTAGCAATAGGTTTATATTTTTACAAAAGAACTAAGGATTTATCAGATTATGTTTTAGGAGGTAGAGGATTAAATAGTTGGGTAACAGCATTAAGTTCACAAGCCTCTGATATGAGTGGATGGTTATTACTTGGATTACCAGGCTTTGCATATCTATCCGGTATGGAAGCAATATGGATTGCTATAGGATTAGGAATAGGAACTTACTTAAATTGGAAGATAATAGCTAAGAGATTACGTACTTATACAGAAATCGCAGGAGATTCTATTACTTTATCAATGTATTTTGAAAATAGATTTAGAGATAAGTCAAAGGTATTAAGAACAGTATCTGCTGTAGTAATATTAATTTTCTTTTTAATATATACATCTTCAGGTTTTGTAGCAGGGGGAAAATTATTTAATACAGTATTTGGAATGCCTTATTTAATGGCTTTAACAATAGGGGCAATTGTTATAATTTCCTATACTTTCTTAGGAGGTTTTATGGCTGTAAGTTGGACTGATTTTTTCCAAGGTGGGATTATGTTTTTTGCTATAATACTAGTACCAACTGCAGCGGTAATTAAATTAGGAGGTACAGGTGTAGCTTTAAGTGAGATTAAGGCTGTAAATCCAGAACTTTTAAAACCATTAACCTCTAATAAGGGAGCACTTTTAGGGTTTATACCTATTTTATCATCTTTAGCTTGGGGATTAGGCTATTTTGGACAGCCACATATATTAGCTAGATTTATGGCTATAACATCTGCTGATAAAATAAAAAAATCAAGGAAAATAGCAATGGTATGGGTATCTATAAGTTTAGTAATGTCTGTTATTATAGGTATTGTAGGTAGAATTTATTTAACAGAAAATCTACAAGGGCCAGATTCTGAGACAGTATTTATGTTAATGGTTGATAAAATTTTCCCAACAGCCATAGCAGGAATATTATTAGCTGCAATACTTGCTGCTATAATGAGTACAGCTGATTCTCAGTTACTTGTAATCGCATCGGCATTTACTGAAGACTTTTATAAAGCCCTTATAAGAAAAAATGCTAAGGATAAAGAATTAGTATGGGTAAGTAGAGCTACTGTTATTGTTGTAGCTATAATAGCATATATTTTAGCATTAGATCCTAATAACTCTGTATTAGATCTTGTTGCATATGCATGGGCAGGATTTGGAGCAGCCTTTGGGCCAGTTGTAATATTAAGCTTATTCTGGAAACGAATGACTAAAAATGGTGCTATAGCTGGTATGGTATTAGGAGGAGTTACAGTAATAATTTGGAAACAATTACAAGGCGGAATATTTAACTTATATGAAATAGTTCCAGGGTTCATTTTATCAGTTTTAGGTATAGTAATATTTAGTTTAATTGATAAAGAACCATCTAAGGAAATTATTGAAGAATTTAATAAAGTAGGAAAAGGATAATAAAAAAGCACTCTATAGATACCTATAGGGTGCTTTTCATTATATCCTTTGCTATATCGGGATAATTAGTAATTATCCCATCAACTTTGCTTTTAAGAAATTTCATTTTGTCTTTATCATTAACAGTGAAGGTATTTATTTTAATATTTTTATTAATAGATTCTTTTATAAGATTAAAATTTACGTTATTATATGATGGGTGTATAGAGAAAGCTTCTAACTTTAAAGCATAGTTAAAAGGGTCTACTAGATTAGAAAAATAAAGTATCCCGGTTTTTATATTTGAATCTATTTTTTTCACCTTTAAAAGACTATAATGATTAAATGATGATATAATACAATTTTTAATATTATATTTTTTAATGGTATCTATAACTTTTTTCTCAATATTTTCATAAAATATAATATTATTTTTTAGCTCTATATTAAGAAATATATTCTTATCTTTAATAAGCTCTAAAACTTCATTTAAAGTAGGGATAGTTTCATTTTTAAATTTCTTATTAAACCAACTCCCTGCATCTAGTTTTTTTAATTCCTTTAGATTAAAATCCTTAATATATCCTTTGCCATTTGTTGTTCTATTTACTTTTTCATCATGGCATACTACTAATTTTTTATCTTTAGTTAAATGAACATCTAATTCTATGCCATCAGATTTCATACATAAAGCTTTTTTAAAAGCTTCTATAGTATTTTCAGGCGCATATCCAGAAGCTCCCCTATGGGCAATTATTTTAGTTTTCATAATAATTCCTCCTTAATAATAGTAATTCTTTTAATTTTATAAGTATCCTTCAAAAAAAATTTAAAAAAATATACTTCAACACTTTACTTTTATAAAGTAATGAAGTATAATGAAATTAAATTGATTAATTTAGGAGGTTATATATATGTCAAAAAAGTTTTTAATAGTTTTAGTTTTAATTTTAGCAATTTCAACAACAATGATCGGTTGTGGTAATGAAGTTAAAGAGGATACATCCCTTAAGGATATTAAAGATAAAGGTCATTTTGTAGTGGGACTTGATGATAGTTTTCCACCTATGGGATTTAGAAATTCTGAAGGTGATATAGTTGGATTTGATATAGATCTTGCTAAGGCAGCGGCTGAAAAAATGGGCGTTGAAGTTAAATTTAAACCTGTTGAATGGGATGGAGTAATACTTAGTTTAAAAAATAAAGATATTGACGTAATATGGAATGGTTTAACTATAACAGAAGAGAGACAAGAAAAAATAAGCTTTACAAAACCTTATATAGCAAACAAACAAGCTATTGTTGTAAATGGTAAAAGTGAAACTAAAAGTAAAAAAGATTTAGAAGATAAAATTGTAGGTTTACAGTTAGGAAGTAGTAGTGAAGAGGCTTTAAGTAATAATAGTGAATTTAAGGATTCCCTTAAAGAAGTAAGAAAGTATTCAAATAATGTTGAAGCTTTACTTGATTTAAAAGCTGAAAGAATAGATGCAGTTGTTATGGATGAGATAGTTGCAAGATATTATATAACTGATAAAAAGGAAGATTATAAAGTATTAGATGAATATTTAGCTAAAGAAAATTATGGTGTTGGAGTTAGAAAAGAAGATAAAAAGTTTCTTAAAGAACTTGAAAAAGCTTTAGATGAAATGAAGGAAGACGGTACAGCTAAAGAAATTTCAAATAAATGGTTCAGTGAAGATATTATAACTAGATAGGAGAATATTAATGGAGTATATTTTAAACACAACAAAATTTATATTACAAGGGACACTAACAACTATAAAACTATACACAATAACAGCTATACTTTGTATTCCATTAGGTATTTTATTAGCTTTATTGAAATCTTCAAAAAGTAGTATATTGAAAAATCTAGTAGGAATTTATACCTGGATTTTTAGAGGTACTCCTTTGTTATTACAACTTTTCTTTGTTTATTTTGCATTGCCTGTAATAGGAATAAGGTTTAGTCAGTTTACAGCTGCAGCTTTAACATTTGTAATTAATTATGCTGCATATTTAACAGAAATATTTAGAGCTGGAATTGAATCTATAGATAAAGGACAATTTGAAGCTAGTAAAGCTTTAGGTATGAGTTATAAGCAGACAATGACTAGAATAATTATCCCTCAGGCTATAAGAAGGGTAATTCCTCCATGCTCGAATGAAGCAATAAACTTAGTAAAGGATACAGCATTAGTTGCTGCAATAGGTATGGGAGATCTTTTAAGGTCAGCTAAGATAGTAATGACTAGAGACTTTACTATTATTCCTTTTATGATTGCAATAGCATTATATTTATTAATGAGTTCTTTAATAGTGACGTTTTTCAGAAAATTAGAAGAAAAATACTCCATAGGGACCTAAAGGGGGATTAGATGATAAAAATAAATAATGTATATAAAAAATTTGGTGAATTAGAAGTATTAGAAAATGTAACAATAGATATAAAAAAAGGTGAAATAGTTTCTATAATAGGTCCTTCAGGTTCAGGAAAGAGTACACTTTTAAGATGCATTAATAAACTTGAAGATATAAATTTAGGAGATATCTATGTAGATGGGAAGAAGATAGATAAAAATATTAGTAAAAAAGTAGGGATGGTTTTTCAAGGATTTAATCTTTTCCCACATAAGACAGTTTTAGAAAATGTTATAGAAGCACCAATTATAGTTAAGAAGTTAAAAAGAAAAAAAGCTATAGCTATAGCAGATAAGTTATTAAAAAAAGTAGGGCTAACTGATAAAAAAGATGTATATCCTTCAAAATTATCCGGAGGACAAAAACAACGTGTAGCAATAGCAAGGGCTTTAGCTATGGAGCCAGAGGTTTTATTATTTGACGAGCCAACATCAGCTTTAGACCCTGAACTTATAGGAGAAGTCTTAAATGTAATTAAGGAACTAGCAAATGAAGATATAACCATGGTGATAGTAACTCACCAAATGCAGTTTGCTAAAGAGATCTCTGATAGAATAGTTTTTATGGACGAAGGTAAAATTATTGAAAAAGGGGATCCAAAACAGTTATTTAATAATCCAAATGAAAAGAGACTTAGAAGGTTTCTTAAAAGGGTTATTTAAAGTTAATAGGTTAATAATTAAAACCTGACGTTAGGCTACGTCAGGTTTACTATTTATAAGTTTTGCAAAATAAACTGTAGAAACATTATTTCCACGATCATTATCTGATTTATGAATAAGAGAGTATCCATTGTTTTCTAGTAATCTTAATTGAGGAACATTTGTTGACCAAGTTCTTCTAACTATATAGGGTAGTACTAAATAAGATGGTAGTTTTTCCTCAATAAAATTATTAAAAGTTGAAGCAATTCTTAGACCACGATAATCTGGATGAACACATGCAATCTTAATGTAATTACAGGGTGTAAATTTAGTAATTAATTTATCAAAATAATTATGAAAAAAGATTGAAAAACCAATAAGTTTTTCTTCTGAGAAAGCTAAAAGAAACTTAGCCTCTTTAATAAATAAGCCTTCAAAATATTTTTTTGGCCCATCTAAGCTATTTTCCCTAGTTGATAGAGCCGGGAAAAAATCTTTATCACATAAACAAATCAACTCCCACATTTTACTTTTATAAGCTAAAATGTCTTTGTTATTTTCAATAAATAAAATTTTTATCATGTCCACCTCATTATACATTAAAATATGATTAGATGATTTTAAAATTCTTTGGTTGTATTTACACATCCCTCCCTAATTTGAAATCTAAGAATATAAGAAGATTATATATTATTATAAAATAAATAACAATATAAAAAAGTAAATATTTTTTGTTTAATAACGATAAGTTAATTGCTGCTTTTACGAGTGTTTTTAGAACCCTTTAACCAATAGTTAATTCCCTTTCCTGCAAATGGCTCATCACTGTATCTTGGAGTTACATGTAGATGTGCATGAAAGACTGATTGCCCTCCAACTTCGCCTATATTCCAACCTATATTATAACCATCTGGTTTAAATTCTTTATCGAGGATTTTCTTTGCTTTTTGAAGTAAGTCATATGTTGCTTGCCATTTTTCTTTACTTAGTTCAAATACTGTTTCTTTGTGTTTTTTTGGTATTATTATACCTTTACCTTCAAGATTATGATTATAAAATTGCATATAAAGACAGTGTTTATTTTCTAATACTACCTTTGCCATTGAATCACCTTTAAAATTACAAAAAGGACATTTTCTCATGAATTTCCCCCTATTATTAATCATAATTTAATAATTTCATATATTATACCTAGAGTTTTTTCCTTATATTTAATTTCTATATCTATTATTATACTCCTTTATCTTTATAACACATATTAAATGAAGTTTAGATTAATAATCACTTGAAAATTATAGAAAAAAAGTATATAATCATACATAGATTAACTATACATAGTATTACGAGGTATAAAGGAGGTATATATGAATAAAGAATTACTAAAGGGTAGTACAGTAACATTAATATTAAAACTGCTTAATCAAGAACCATCATATGGATATGGACTTATAAAAAAGCTTGACTTAATATCAGAGGGGGTATTTAGTCTAAAAGAAGGTACTCTTTATCCTATACTTCATTCCCTTGAAAAAAAAGGTTTTATTGAATCTTACTGGGATACTAAAGAATCAAAGAGAAAGAGGAAGTATTATAAGATAACTGACAAGGGGAAGAAAAAATTAAAAGAAAAGAAAAGAGAATGGACGATATTTAGTGATGCAATGGAAACTGTATTAGGGGAGGATTAATATGGATGATGTAAGGATAAATAAATACATAGAAGAGGTTTGTAATCGTATATCAAAGGATGCAGTTATAAAAGAGATTAAAGAGGAGCTATATGATCATATATTAGGGATGACAGAGGATTATAAAGAGGCAGGATTTAGTTATGATGAGGCAGTGGATAAAACTCTAAAACAAATGGGGAATCCAAAAAAAGTAGGTAAGGGACTAAACAATGCCCATAGGGATAGGTTTAATTATTCTATCATGGGAATAACGATATTTACAGTCATGGTTGTTCTATTCACAGGATTTTTTGGAATGAAATATAGCTCCTTTGATAAATTAGAATGGATATTATTTGCTATATTAGCCCCTGTTAGTGTATTTTATAATTATAAAATTTTAAGTGGTATACTTAAGGGAAAATACAATGAAGAACCTATTTTTTATATAAGAAGGGTGTACGGGCTATCATCTATGGATCTTTTTTTTATATGGATTTTTGGATTTCAAATTTTATTAATGCTTTTTGGAAATATAATGGATTTTATAGAGTATGATATGGATATATTCCAATTTTTTAGCATGGTTAATATCTTAAATATATTTTTTATTGAAATATTGGGCAAGAGAAGGTCAACTCCTATATATTCAAATGGATTACAACAGGTAGCTAGATTTGTTAAATGGGAAGATATGAAATCATATAGATGGATTAAATCCCATAGAAAAGGCAAGATCATTTATGAATTAAAGATTGAATTAAAAAGGGGAGTTAGTCAAGTTATAATTAAGGTTAATAAAGGACAGATTGATTCTATAAATAAATTACTTAAAAAGAAAATATCCTAGATAAAAACAGAAACTATAGATAAGATTTTAAAAGTCTTCTATAGTTTTTGTTTTATTATTTTTCCTTAGGGTATCTTTAGTATATAGAAAATGAAGAAGGGAGATTTTAATAATGACAGAAAAAAGAAAAGGAATAATAACAATGCAAGGTAATCCTATGACTTTAGTAGGACCTGAAATAAAAGTAGGAGATAAAGCTCCAGATTTTACAGTTTTAACAAATGACTTAAAACCATATTCATTAAAGGATGCTAAAGGAAAGGTGAAAGTAATAAGTGTAGTTCCTTCTATAGATACAGGGGTTTGTGAATTTCAAACTACTTTCTTTAATAAAGAGGCAACTTCATTAGGTGATGTGGAGATATTAACTATAAGTGTTGATTTACCATTTGCACAAAAGAGATTTTGTGGAGCTAAGGATATAGATAAAGTAATAACCTTATCTGATCATAAAGATTTATCCTTCGGTTTAAATTATGGTTTTGTTATTGAAGAATTAAGATTATTAAGCCGTGGTATTATTATTTTAGATGAAGAAAATAAAGTTAGATACGTAGAGTATGTAAAAGAAGTTACTGAACACCCTGATTATGATAAAGCAATGGAAGAAATTAAAAAAATAATATAAAAATTAAAGCTATCAATAGGGACATATACCCTTTGATAGCTTTTTTATTGCATAAATATTTTAAAAAATCCTTCTTAGAAAATAAATTGACTTAACATAATGATTAACATTAAGCCCTCTAAAAAAATTGTAAAATATTAATATAAATTGCTTGTAAGGATTTTACAATAATTTGCAATTTATTAAATGTAAATAATATATAATTGGTAAGTATAAAATACTATTATTTGGTAATAATCCATAATAAATAGTAGACTAGGGGGGTAAATTATGTTAAAGAAAAAAATATTTATTATAGTATTACTATTATTTATATTAAGTTCTAATGTCTGGGCAGAGGGCTTTTATAAGGATATAAAAGTGTATTTTAATAATATAAAAATAGCTGTAGATGGTAATGAAATTAAAATGGAGGAAAAATCCTTTATATATAATAATAGAGTATATGTCCCAGTTAGGTTTGTATCAGAAAATCTAAATAAAAAAGTTAAATGGGATGAAGATAGAAAAGTAGTTTTAATAAATGGTTATAAAGGTTTAGAAGAATGTAATCCTAGGGCAGGAGAAAATTTTGTATATGGTATTATAACAGATATAGACTATGAAGAAAGAACCATAGTAATAGATCAGCATTTAGGACCTGATAGCAAAGTAATAAATGAACCATTGAAGGTAAGAAAAGATGTAAATATCTTATTAAAATGGAATGATAAATATATGAATTTAGATTTTAAGGACTTAAAAGTTGGATATGATTTTGGTTTAATTTTAGATAAGGAAAATTTAGTAAGGGGAATAATAATAGAAATATAGTAAAACACAGCTTTCGCTGTGTTTTTTTCTTTTAAAATGAAGTTATTTTTAGCTATCTAAATCTCTTCATGGGTATTTTTTGTTGTTGAAATAAACCTTTAAGTTGATTTTTGTTTTCATTATTTACTTTTGCAATTATTTTTCCTTGATCATGTATTAGATATAATTCAACTCTATCTGGGAATATAAAATATTCTTTAATATCATTATAACTATAATATCCTGAGTCGTTATAAATTCTTTTCCCATACATAATAGGAGCACCTATTCTTATATCTGTACCTAATATTACAATTCCTTTTCTTAGAAAATGTACTTGCATTGTGCTATCTGAATATCTTATAAGTAGTTCAATTAATGTTATTGATATAATAAACATAACTAATCTAGTTAATGAAAAACTATTAAAAGATTGTGTTCTTAAAACAGGTAAAAAATAAATTATAAGTATAAAAACATGGATCCATAACTTCTCAGTAATGGAGTATTTACTTGTTTTAAGTGATAGAAATTCTTTATTATCTTCTATGATTTTACTATTTTTAAAATGTCTTAAAAGATTTTGCATAAACATAAAAAATAAAAAGGATAAAGTATAAATACTTAAAGAAATTATCTCATATACTAAGTTATTTAAATTAAATAAAAGTGGGGATAAAAAATTAGATATTATTGATAAAAATAGTATAGTTGCAAAGAAAGATATAATAAAATTTATTGTTTTTTTAGTTCCAGACATTCCTATTCCTCCTATGTGGTTAATTTTTCAAGATAATAATATTATATACAAATTTTAAATGAACTTCAATTGTGGTATTATTATATTAAATACTCTTAATTATTTTTAAACTGTAAAAGGGTGATTAAATGATATTTAATATAGATGAGGAACTTAAAAAACTTCCTGATAAACCAGGGGTTTATATTATGAAAAATGATAAGGGAGAAATTATTTACGTAGGAAAGGCAATATCCCTTAAAAAAAGGGTAAGGCAATATTTTCAGTCTTCAAGAAATAAAGGTTCTAAAGTTAATGCAATGGTTAGTAATATAAAAGAATTTGAATATATTATTACAGATAATGAAGTAGAAGCTTTAATACTTGAGGCTAATTTAATAAAAAAACATAAACCAAGATATAATGTTTTATTAAGAGATGATAAACAGTACCCTTATATAAAGATTACTGTAAATGAAAAATATCCTAAAGTTATAAAGGTAAGAAAGATAAAAAAGGATGGTGCAAAGTATTTTGGGCCATATTCTAGTAATGGGGCTGTAAATGATACAATAGATATAATTAGAAATCTTTACCCTATAAGGACATGTAAAAAGGATTTTTCTAATTATGAGCATAATGATAGACCTTGTTTAAATCATCATATAAATAAATGTTTAGCACCATGTCAAGGTAATGTTGATTATGATAAATATATGGAAATGATAGAAGAAATAAAAATGTTTCTTAACGGTAAGGAAGAAACATTAATAGATATAATAGAAGAAAAAATGAAAAAGGCCTCTAAAAATATGGATTTTGAATCAGCTGCTAAGTATAGAGATCAGTTAATGTCATTAAAACATATATTACAAAAGCAAAAGGTAGTTTCTACATCTATGAATGACCAAGATATTATAGCTTTAGCAAGGGGCATAGATGAAGCTTGTATACAAGTATTTTTCGTAAGGTCAGGAAAAGTAATAGGAAGGGAACATTATATATTAACAGATGTAGAAAATAAAGATAGAAGTGAAATATTAAGCTCATTTACAAAACAATTTTATATTGGTTCAGCATATGTACCTAAGGAGATACTTATAGAAGAAGATTTTAATGATAGAGAAATTATAAGTAAATGGCTCTCTGAAAAAAGAGGTTCAAAGGTATATATTAAAGTTCCTAAACGGGGAGAAAAAAATCACTTAATGGAAATGGTAAGAACAAATGCAATAAATACATTAAAACAATATAGTGATAGAATAAAAAGGAAAATGAAAAATAGTACAGAAACAATTAAAGAATTAAAAGAATTACTTAGTTTAGAATATGTACCAAAAAGAATTGAAGCCTTTGATATATCAAATATCCAAGGTGTAGAATCAGTTGGATCTATGGTTGTTTTTGAAAATGGCATAAAAAAATCAAGCGATTATAGAAGGTTTAAAATAAAGGGTGGATATGGACCTAATGATTATGCAAGTATGGAAGAAATAATATACAGACGCTTTAGTAGAGGTTTAAAGGAAAAAGAATTAATTAGAGAAAATAAAGTAGGAATAGAAAGCTTTTCTATTTTTCCAGATTTAATTATGATGGATGGAGGAAAAGGTCAGGTAAATATAGCTAAAAAAGTAATAAATGATTTTAATCTTAATATTCCTGTATGTGGATTAGTTAAAGATGATTTTCATAAAACAAGGGGTATAATATATAATAATGAGGAAATAAAAATATCTAAAAACTGTAAAACATTTAAATTAATAACTAGGATTCAGGATGAAGCCCATAGATTTGCTATTAACTATCATAGAAGTTTAAGAGGTAAAAAAGTTTTTAAATCTGTATTAGATGATATAAATGGTATAGGTAAGGTAAGAAAGAAAGCTTTATTAAAGCATTTTGGTTCAGTAGATAAAATTAAAAAAGCAAACATAGATGAATTAAAAAATGTAGATGGAATGAATATAAAAGCTGCAAATGCAGTTTATAAATTTTTTAGATAAAAATAAAGTGGAGGTGTGTATATGGCCGATAAACGACTTCATTTATCTTCAACAGATAAAAAAATAAGTGGTGTATGTGGAGGTTTAGCAGAGTATTTTGAAATTGATTCAACAGTTATAAGACTTATATGGGCATTACTGACAGTATTTAGCTTTGCAGTTGGTGGTGTTGTTGCATATATAGTAGCAGCTGTTATTATTCCGGAATATTAATATTAAGTTTTATGTTTATTGGGATGTTATAAGTCCCGTAGGGTGAAGTTAATAATAATTAGGAGGTTATTATGAATTCGGTTACTATAGAAAAATTAATAAAGGATCTTAAATTAGAAATAATATATAAGCCAGAAAAAACAGATATTAAAATAATAAAAAGTGATCTAAATAGACCAGGGTTACAATTATCAGGATATTTTGACCATTTTGCCCATGAAAGATTACAAATAGTAGGAAATGTAGAGTGGCATTTTATAAAAACATTAGATGAAGAAACAAAGAAGAAAAGATTAAGTAAATTATTTAGCTATCCCATCCCTGCTTTAATAGTAACTAGGGATTTAGAAATATATCCTGAAATGATAGAAAGTGCTAAAAAGTATCAAAGAACTATAGTGAGAACTAAATTACCTACTACCAAATTTATAATGAAGCTTTTTAATTATTTAGATGATGTATTAGCTCCAAGTATAACTATGCATGGAGTATTAGTAGATGTCTATGGTATAGGCATTTTAATTACAGGAAAAAGTGGCGTAGGAAAAAGTGAAACAGCCTTAGAATTAATAAAAAGAGGTCATAGACTAGTAGCAGATGATGCAGTGGAGATAAAAAGAGAAGAAGAAAACGTCGTTAAAGGTAGAGCTCCTGAACTTATTAGACATTTCCTTGAAATAAGAGGAATAGGTATACTTGATATTAAAAGACTTTATGGAGTTGGATCTATTAGAAATTCAAAGACTATACAGTTTGTAGTAGAGTTAGAATATTGGGATGATAAAAAGGAATATGATAGAGTTGGATTAGATGAGGAATATACAGAAATATTAGATACTAAATTGCCTAAAATAACAGTACCTGTAAAACCAGGTAGAAATCTTGCGATGATACTTGAAGTTGCAGCTAAAAATCATAGGCAAAAAAGTATGGGTTATAATGCTGCAGCTGAACTAGAGAATAAACTTACATCACAGGTAAACTATGAAGAATAAATTAGAGAGGAGTTAGAATAATGAAATCAGAATTACTTATAGATACCCACTGTCATACAATAGCTAGTGGGCATGCATATAGTACTGTTTTAGAAATAGCAAAGGAAGCAAATAACAAGGGATTAGAAATGGTAGCAATAACAGACCACGGACCTAAAATGCCAGGAGGGCCTCATATTTTTCATATAGCAAACCAAAGAGTAATACCTAATAAAATATCTGGTGTTGAGATATTAAGGGGAGTAGAAGCAAATATTATGGATTATGAGGGTAATTTAGATGTTTCAGAATATGTATTAAAAAGATTAGATATAATTATAGCATCTTTACATGATATTTGTATAAAACCTGGAACAAAGAAAGAAAACACAAAAGCATTAAAATTAGCAATGGAAAATGAGTATGTTGATATAATAGCACATCCTGGGAATCCACAATTTCCTATAGATATTGAAGAAGTAGTCCTTAAAGCAAAGGAAACTAATACTTTAATAGAAATAAATAATGGATCTTTTCATGGTAGCAGAAAAGGTAGTTTAGATAACTGTACTGAAATTGCAAGAACATGTAAAAAACATGGGGTTAAGGTTACTGTGGGAAGTGATTCTCATATAAGCTATGATGTGGGTGAATTTAGTGATGTAGTTAATATATTTAAAGAAATACAAATGCCAGAAGAACTTATAATGAACTTAAGTGCAGATAAGCTTAAAAATTACTTAAAAGAAAAGAATAAAGAAAGGTTTATAAAGATAGATCAGTCAACTGTTTAAGGGGGTTTTATATGTTTATAGGCATTGATATTGGGGGGACTTCAATAAAAAGTGGTCTTTTAAATTCATATGGAGATATAATTCTTAAAAAGGAAATACCAATAAATAACAGTGATAAATATGAACTTATAGAGAGTCAAATAATAAAAATTATTAAAATACTTTTAGATGAAAGTAAAAAAGTTGGTGAAAATGTTAAATCCATAGGAATAGGAATACCAGGAATAGCTGATAAAGATTCAGATAAAGTTATATATTGTACTAATCTAGGATGGAGAAATGTTCCCTTAGGAATAAATATAAAAAAACATTTTAAAATACCAGTACATATAGATAATGATGCTACAGTAGCAGCTATTGCAGAAAATGTAAAAGGGGTAACTAAAAATTATGATAATTCTATATTTATTACTTTAGGTACAGGCGTAGGTGGAGGCATTATTATAAATAATAAAGTATATAGTGGTAGTCATAATAAGGGGTCAGAAATTGGACATATTATTGTAGGAAAGAATTTTTATGATTGTAATTGTGGAAATAATGGATGTTTAGAGACATTTGCTTCTGCTACTGCTTTAATAAAGTATGCAAAGAAACTTATAGATGAAGGGGAAAGTACAATTTTAACTAAAGAAAGCTTAAATGCAAAAGTAATTTTTGATGCTGCAAAGAATGAAGATATCCTAGCAAATATGGCAGTTGATAGAATGGTTAAGTATTTATCTATTGGAATAGGAAATTTAATAAATTTATTAGACCCTGATATTATAGCTTTAGGTGGAGGAGTATCTAAGGCAGGGGATTATTTATTAGAAAAGATTGAAAACAATGTTTCAAAATTTTTAGTCTTTAATGAAGGAAAGACTACAGATATTACTATAGCAAAACTTAGTAATGATGCTGGGATTATAGGGGCAGGTATGTTACAGGAGTATTTATAGATAAAATCTAAACAATACAACATTGTAAAAACAAGGATAAACTGAAAAGTTTATCCTTGTTTTAATTACATAAAATTACAAAATACAAGATATTTTAACCATAATAAGAAAAAATTATACAATTTTTTTGCAATAATATTTTAAAATATACAAAATCTTTGAATTTATTGACTTTATCAAATCAGTCTATTATACTTAATTGTGACGTTTGTTTATATTTTTATAATTATGTAGGGAGGTAATATAGATGGCAAAAGTTATGAAAACTATGGATGGTAATACTGCTGCGGCATATGTTGCATATGCATTTACTGATGTAGCGGCTATTTACCCTATTACTCCGTCTTCTCCAATGGCAGAACTTGCAGATGATTGGGCGGCCCATGGAAAGAAAAACATTTTTGGACAACCTGTAAACGTTACAGAATTACAATCAGAAGGTGGTGCTTCAGGAGCCGTACACGGTT
>VEND01000180.1 GCA_009711765.1 Bacillota bacterium
CTGGTATAGAAAATTTCATGCCTAAGCCCTTGTATAAAATCAAGCAATCACAACAGTTAATAATGCATAAAGCCTTTGTTTAACCGTACTTTGACGATTTTAAGTTTGTATTTTGGGGAAACTCTAACTAAAGAGATGTTGACAGAGGATATTGATATCTGTATAATAGATTAAAAGCATAGTAAGTTGATAAAAATACTAGGGATTAAAAAAAGGAGGTATTAGTCATGAAAAAGTTAAACATTAAAGTAAATGAAAATCTTAAAGAATCTGTGACTAATTCTATGTGCTGCTGTTGTTGTATTCATTTGAATTCAACAAAACAGAATAATTTTTTTCTCTAAAGTTTAGTATATCTTATTATGTCTAAAGTCTTTTATATAAAAGCAAACATTTTTTGTTTATTAATATCTAAAAATTAATATAATTTGTAGAAATAAGAGTACCTAAAGTTTAGGTGCTCTTTTTATGCTTTTTTGAGAAAACTTGGCCAAGTAAATTTATCTTAAAAGCTTAAAAATAAAACTTGGAGGGATAAAATTGAAAAAAAGAATGTTAAATTTATTAATAATAGTAATTTTAGGAGTAAGTGTTTTAATATCAGGATGTGTATCTAAGGAAGAAAATATAGTAAAAGAAAGGGATAATAGTGAAAAAATAGTTATAGGAACAAGTGGAGGATATAGACCCTATACCTTTGTAAATGATAAAGGAGAATTAACGGGATTCGATGTTGAAGTTTGGAAAGAAATTGGTAAAAGATTAGATAAAAAAATTGAATTTAAAACTTCAGCATTTAGTGGTTTATTTGGAATGTTAGATATAAATAAATTAAACACAATAGCAAATCAAATTACCATAACAAAAGAAAGAAAAAAGAAATATTTATTTACAGAACCATATGTATATTATGGTGCTCAACTAGTAGTAAAAAAAGGAAATAATACTATTAGTAGTTTGAAAGATTTAAAGGGAAAAAAGGTAGGAGTTAGTTTAGGATCTAATTATGAACAGATAATTAGAGAGTTTGATAAAAATAACAAAATAGAAGTTGTAACATATGAAGATTTCCAAGGCTCATTACAAGATGTATCATTAGGAAGGATAGATGCAGTATTTAATGATAGATTAGCAGGGATAATTGCAATAGAAGAATCAGGATTAAATCTACAGCTTGGAGGAAAGCCTGTAAAGCTAATGAAAAATGCCTTTCCCTTTATTAAAAATAATAAAAATAAAAATTTAATAAAAGAAATTAATAAAGTAATTAATGAAATGAGAAAAGATGGAACTTTAACGGAAATATCCCTTAAGTGGTTCCCAGTAGATATAACTAAAAACTTCAATAAAGAATAGGTGGTTATATGAATTTATTAAATATAAATTTTAATTTAGAATACTTTCTTTCAAGATTCAGTGTTATCGGTAAATTTTTACCGGTAACACTGGGTATTGCTATCTTTTCTATGCTAATAGGACTTTTAATAGCTTTAGTCATAGCATTTTTGTTAGATTTAAAAATTACAGGATTAAATAAAATATTAAGAACATATATATCTTTTTTTAGAGGAACACCTTTAATGGTACAATTATTCATTTTTTATTTTGGATTTCCACAGGTTTTTCCTAGACTTGCACAGATTCCAATATATATTGTCGCAGTATATGTTATGAGTATTAATGGCAGTGCTTATATGTCTGAAACAATTAGGGCATCAATTAATTCTGTTGATAAAATTCAGCTAGAATCTGCTTTATCCATAGGGATGACTAAATATCAGGCTATGAAAAGAATAATATTACCCCAGGCAGCTAGAATCGCAATACCTCCATTAGGAAATACGTTTATAAGTTTGGTACAGGGAACAGCAATAACCTTCCTTTTAGGTGTAAAAGAAATCATGGCAGTTGCAAAGATAAGTGCATCTTCAACTTATAAATTTTTAGAAAACTATTTAGTTGTAGGTATTATTTATTGGATTATAACTTTAGTATTTACCAATCTTTTAAATAGATTAGAAACGAAAATGAATAAGGCTTATTAGGAGGGTTTGTATGCTTAAAGTAAAGGGTTTATATAAATCATTTGGCAATTTAGATGTATTAAAAAATATTAACTTAAATGTAGATAAGGGTAAAGTTGTTGTTATAATAGGGCCATCAGGTTCAGGTAAATCAACATTATTAAGAAGCTTAAATCTACTTGAACAACCAGATAAGGGAAGTATAAAAATAGATGATATAAAGATAGATGCAAGCAACATTAGTAAAATAGATACTTTAAATCTTAGGAAAAGTACTTCGATGGTTTTTCAACATTTTGGGCTTTTTAAAAATAAGACGGCTTTAGAAAATGTTATGGAAGGATTATTAGTAGTAAAAAAAATAAAGTATAGTGAAGCAATGAAATTAGGTAAATATTTCATGGATAAAGTTGGCTTGCCGGATAAATATGATAGCTATCCTTCTCAATTATCAGGAGGGCAAAAACAAAGAGTTGCTATAGCAAGAGCAATGGCTATAAAACCAAAAGTTATGCTATTTGATGAACCAACATCGGCACTAGATCCTGAACTTGTAAATGAAGTATTAAAAGTAATGCAAAATTTAGCACATGAAAATATGACAATGGTTATAGTTACCCATGAAATGAAATTTGCAGAAAAAGTAGCAGATGAAATAATTTTTATGGATAAGGGAGAAATCATTGATAAAGGATCTTCAGATTATATCTTTTATAAAAGTGATAATCCTAGGATTAATAATTTTATAAAGGACTTATAGAGTAGTAATTAAAAGAAGGAGTATGTTTTTTAAAACATATTCCTTTTTTTAGTAATTTAAAATTTATTATTGACAATAAGAGAAAAGTTTTATAATATTTAAATAGAAATGATAATCATTATCAATTTAAAACTTTTATCAATGCATTGATGAAAAAAAGTAAAAAATTGAATAATCAATTATAGTTTTAAAAATAAAAGGAGGAATTAAAACGATGAGAAGGAATGTAAGAAATATTTCTATAGGTTTAGTATTAGCATTAACATTATTAGTATTTGCAGGGTGTTCAACTAATGAGGTAAATAAAATAGATGATTTAGAAACTGAAAAGAAGAAAGTTGTAAATCTTTATACAAACAGACATTATGATACAGATGAAAAATTATTAGAGACATTTACAGAAGAAACAGGTATAAAAGTAAATGTTGTAAAGGGAAATTCAGATGAATTAATAGAAAGACTTGATAGAGAAGGAAAGGATACTAAAGCAGATTTATTAATTACTGCTGATGCTGGAAGACTATACAGAGCTAAAGAAAAGGACCTATTACAATCAGCAAAAAGTGAAGTTTTAGATAAAAACATTCCAGAAAACTTAAGAGATCAAGACAATGAATGGTTTGGTTTAACTGTAAGAGGAAGAGTAATAGTATATTCAAAGGATAGAGTAGATCCTGAAGAACTATCAACTTATGAGGACTTAATAAATTCTAAGTGGAATAAAAAGATATTAGTAAGATCATCATCTAATATATATAATCAATCATTACTTGCTTCTTTGATTGAGATAAATGGAGAAGAAAAAGCTAAAGAATGGGCTAAAGGCGTAGTTAAAAATATGGCAAGAGATCCAAAGGGTAATGATAGAGCACAGGCAACTGCTGTAGTAGCTGGAGAAGGAGATTTAGCTATAATGAATACCTATTACATAGGTAAAATGTTAAATTCTTCAAATCCTGAAGAAGTAAAAGTAGCTGAAAATGTAGGGGTATTCTTCCCAAGTCAAAACACATCAGGAACCCATATAAATGTAAGTGGAATCGGACTTACCAAACATGCTAAAAATAAGGACAATGCAATAAAACTTATGGAGTTTTTATCTAGTGAAAAAGCACAAAAACAGTTTGCTGAAGCTAATTATGAATATCCAGCAAACCCATCGGTTGAACCCTCTGAACTATTAAAATCATGGGGAGAATTTAAAACACAAAATATAAACTTATCAAAATTAGGAGAAAACAATGAAAAGGCAGTAAAAATATTTAATGAAGTAGGTTGGAAGTAATAATATAAAAGTAGCCCTTAGGGCTGCTTTTATATATACAAATCAATTCCTTTTAATTTATTAAAGATAAGGAAGTGAAAAGATTGATTAAAGTAAGGGATATAAAATCAAATATAAACCTTTGGTCTATATTAAGTTTAATTTTTATAATATTAATTGTATTACCTAATTTAAATATTTTTATAAATATTTTTAACGAATCAAATGAAAATTGGAATCATATTAAAGAATATCTTTTAAAAGATTATATAATAAATTCTTTAACACTAATTATGTTTACAGGGGTATTCACCATATTTATAGGTACAAGTTTATCTTGGTTAATATCAGTATATGATTTTCCCTTTAGAAATTTTTTAAAATGGGGACTTATATTACCATTAGCTATCCCACCATATATAGGAGCATATACTTATAATGGTCTTTTAAATTATACTGGTGTTATTCAGAGTTTTTTAAGGAATTCTTATAATATACAGGTTAACCAAAAATATTTTAATGTAATGTCTATAAAGGGCGCTATATTTATATTTACAATATTTTTATTTCCATATGTATATATAATTACAAAATCATATTTAGAAAAACAATCTTCATCATTAATAGAAAATGCCAGGGTTTTAGGAAGAAATTCAATGGAAACCTTTGTTTATGTAGTACTTCCTATATCTAGAGGAGCTATTATAGGTGGGGTTAGTTTAGTAATATTAGAGGTTTTAAATGACTATGGTGTAGTTAAGTATTTTGGGATCCCTACATTTAGTACTGCTATTTTTAAGACATGGTTTTCAATGGGAGATATAGATTCAGCTGTTAAGTTAGCTTCAATATTAATGTTTTTAGTTTTCATTATTTTAATTTTAGAAAAATTTTTAAGGGGAAGAAAAAAATATAGCTATACTACATCGAAAATAACACCAATATCAAGGAAAAGATTAAAAGGATTTAAGGGTAAATTAGCCTTTAGCTTTTGTTTTTTAATATTTAGTATAGGTTTTTTAATCCCTACATTACAATTAATCCATTGGAGTTTACTTACCTATAAGGATATTTTAAATATAAGGTTTGTAAAACTTATAGTTAATTCTTTATCTATAGCCTTAATTTCATCGGTATTAATTATAATTATAGCTATTGTAATAGCAAACTATTGTAGACTAAAGAATAATTTCTTATCTAAAATATATTCAAAGACTACACTAGTTGGATATTCAATACCAGGAGCTGTAATATCTATAGGAGTAATATTATTTTTTATAAACATAGATAATAGATTATATTGGGTTTATAAAATGATAAATAAAAACTCAGCTAAATTAGTTCTTAGTACAAGCATAATAATGCTTATATTTGCTTATATAATGAGATTTTTAGCTATAGGTTATAATTCCATAGAGTCTGGATTTGAAAAGGTCGGCAATAAATTTTTTGAAGCATCTAGAACATTAGGAATGGGTATAACAGAAACATTTATCAAAGTAGATTTTAAAATGATAAAACCAGCAATTTTAAGTGGATTCATATTAGTTTTTGTTGATATTTTAAAGGAATTACCCTTAACACTAATTTTAAGACCATTTAATTTTAATACTTTATCAACTAAAGCATTCGAATATGCTAGTGATGAAATGATTCAAGAAGCTAGTATAGCTTCACTTATTATAATTATTATAAGTGTAATTTCAATTTACTTTTTTTATAAAGCAGGTAATAAGGAGGAAGTTTAATGTTTTTAAAAATTGAAGGATTAAAGTTTAGATATAAAAATGCTAAAGAGGAAACTATCAAAGATTTTAGTATAGATATTAATAAAGGAGAAACTATTTCTATATTTGGAGAAAGTGGTAGTGGGAAAAGTACTATACTAAGATTATTAGCAGGATTAGAAATGCCTAGTAGTGGATTAATTAAGATAGATAATGATATTATTGTAAATGATAAAAATTTTGTACTACCTGAAAAAAGAGATGTGGGTATGTTTTTTCAGGATTATGCATTGTTTCCCCATATGACTGTGGCTAAAAATATAAAGTTTGGATTAAAACATATGAATAAAAAACAAAAAAATCACAGATTACAAGAGGTATTAGATTTAGTAAATTTAACAGGGCTTAAATCTAGGTATCCTTATGAATTAAGTGGAGGGCAACAGCAAAGAGTAGCATTGGCAAGGGCATTAGCCCCTAAACCTTCCATATTATTATTAGACGAACCATTTAGTAATTTAGATACAGATTTACAAACTAAAATTAGAAAAGAATTAAAAAAGATATTAAATAAGACAAAGATTACCTCCATCTTTGTTACCCATGATAGAGAAGATTCTAAAAGTATTGCTGATAGAGTTATAGTATTAAATCAAGGGAAAATTATCGAGAAAGGAAAGCCAAAGGATATTTTTAAAAGTTAAGACTAATATGAAAAATAAACACTAGTTTTTTTATTACTATTATACTTATAAACAATTAGATATAGACATCTAAGCCTTCCTTTGTTATAATTGTAACAAAGAGATCTATACAACTGGTATATTCCGGTTTTATAGACAAATAAAAATCTAACCTAATTGCAAGGAAAATTCTGAGTGAAAGGGAAGGTGTAATAGTAATCAAATACCTAGGGATACCTTTGTATTTTTTAAAAACCTTCCAAAGACGTGGAGGGTATTTTTTATTTAGGAGGGAAAAAATGAAAAACTTACTTAATAAATTAAGAGACAATAATTATTTATCCTACGATGAATTACTTAAAGTTATAGAAAATATTGATGGATATAAAGACATATTATTTCAATATGCAGTGGATTTAAGAAAAAAGTATTATGGCACGGATGTATATATGAGAGGGCTTATTGAGTTTTCAAATTATTGTAGTAAAAATTGTAAATATTGTGGACTAAGAAGGGATAATAAAAAGGTAAAAAGATATAGACTTTCAACAGAAGAAATTTTAGATTGTTGTAAAGAAGGATATAGACTTGGATATAGAACATTTGTATTACAAAGTGGAGAAGATCCATATTTTGATGATGAAAAACTTATTAGTTTAGTAAAGAAAATAAAGAAAAATTTTAATGAAGCGGCTATAACTCTATCTATAGGAGAAAGGTCTTTTGAAAGCTATAAAAAATTAAAAAATGCTGGAGTAGATAGATATCTACTTAGACATGAAACGGCATCTGAATATCTTTATAAAAGCCTTCATAAAGATATGAGTTTTTCTAATAGAAGGAAATGTATAAAGGATTTAAAAGATTTAAATTATCAAGTAGGAGCAGGGTTTATGGTAGGGCTTCCTAATCAAACTAATAAAGATTTAGCTAGGGACTTATTATTTTTAAAAGGGTTAGAACCTGAAATGGTGGGAATAGGACCATTTATATCCCATCCAGACACACCTTTAGGTGAGTTTGAGAATGGAACTGTTGAAAAGACACGTATTATGTTAGCATTAACTAGACTTTTACTGCCAAAGGTATTGCTTCCTTCTACCACTGCATTAGGAACATTAGATAATTTAGGAAGGGAAAAAGCATTAAAATCAGGTGCAAATGTAGTAATGCCAAATTTATCACCTACTAGTGTTAGAAAGGATTATGAAATATATAAAGATAAAATATGTACAGGGGATGAAGCAGCCCATTGTAGAAAATGTATTGAAGGAAGAATAAATAGTGCAGGTTATAAAGTCAACATGGACAGAGGGGATCACATATCACTTCAAAAGTTTAAAAAATATATTTAGGGTATATATAATAAAAACACATTTTGGGGTGATAAAATGGGAAGAGAATTTCAATATGATATTATGGAAGAAATAAAAAAGCGATGGTCTCCTAGAGCTTTTAGTGAAGAGAAAGTTAATAAAGATGATTTATATGCAATATTTGAAGCAGCAAGATTTGCTCCATCATGCTTCAATGAGCAACCTTGGAAATACATTATAGCAGAGGATGAAAAAGATTTATCAGTCATGAGAAAGTTTATGTTTGATGGAAATAGGATATGGGCTGATAAAGCACAAGTACTTGCTTTAGTTATTTCTAATAACACATTTTGGAATGGTAAGAAAAATAGATGGAATCAATTTGATGCAGGAACAAGTTGGGGATATTTATCCCTAGAAGCTCAAAGAAGGGGACTTATAACCCATGCAATGGGTGGGTTTGATAGAAAAAAAGTTAGAAAAGAATTAAATATTTCTGATAAATATGACATCATAGCTATGATAGCAATAGGAAAAATGGGAAATAAAGAAAATTTACCTAAAGATATAAAAGAAAGAGAAAAACCAGGACTTAGAGCACCTTTAAATAAGTCTTTAATAAATTTAAATTACTTTAAAGACAAATAAAGAAAACAAATAAAGAGTAACACAAACCATAAAGGTTTATGTTACTCTTTTATTAATTAATATCCAGCAAGTTCAAATCTGTTATGAAGGTGTTGTAGGGCATCTACACCTTTTTTTCTGTCTATAATACATGATATTTTAATCTCTGATGTACTAATCATTTCAATATTAATATCTTGTTCATAAAGGCCTTCAAAGAAAGTTGATGCTACTTCAGAATTTCCAGCAAGGCCTGTACCAACTACTGATAATTTAGCTACTGTATCATCGTATATAACATCCTTAGCCCCTAAACCTTTAGCTATTTTTTTACAAAGGTTTATTGATTTTTCTAAATAGTCTCTTTTGATTGTGAATGAAATATCATTCACAGAATCTTTATTAATATTTTGTATTATCATATCTATCTGAATATTACTTTTAGCTAGGGCTTTAAAAAGTTTGAAAGCAATCCCAGGCTTATCTGGAACTTCTAATACAGTAATCTTAGCCGTGTTTTCATCAAGGGATATACCTCTTACCACAACTTTTTCCACTTGATTCACCTCCATTATTTTTGTACCGTTACCCTTTTTATGACTTGGTTTAACTACTAAAGGAATATTATAGTTACGGGCAAGTTCAACTGATCTAGGATGTAATACTTTAGCTCCTAAACTTGCGAGCTCAAGCATTTCATCATAGGAGATTTTATCTAATAGTTTAGCATCAGATACTTTTCTTGGGTCTGATGTATATACTCCATCAACGTCAGTATATATTTCACATTTCTCTGCATTAAGTGCATTAGCTAAAGCAACCGCCGTTGTATCAGAACCACCTCTACCTAGGGTTGTAATATCATTATTCTCGGTAACTCCTTGAAAACCTGCAACAATGACAATTTTATTGTTATTTAGTTCTTTTTTTATTCTAGCTGAATCAATTTTAGTAATTCTTAACTTTTCATTAGCAAGAATTTTACATTGGAATCCTGTAAGGGATATAACACTTTCATTTAAAGATTCTAATGCCATTGCCATCAAGGATATAGATACTTGTTCTCCTGTGGAAAGTAGCATATCAAGTTCCCTTTTAGATGGATTTTGGTTAATACTTTTTGCTTTATTTATTAAAATATCCGTAGTATCACCCATTGCAGATAATACAACTACTATTCTTTTGCCACTATTTTTTATATTTACTATATCCTTTGCTATTTTTTTTATTTTTTCTATGGAACCAACTGAAGTTCCACCATATTTTTGAACGATCAAATTTTTCATATTATTCATCCTTTATATTATAGTTATAGCAGCTTCTTTAGATTTCATAGTTTCTAAAGCTCCATCAATTCTTACATAGCAATAGTCATTACCTTTAAAATCCATACTTTTAATAAAATCTTCCATTACATTCGCTGGAATATGTTCAGTTACTAAAGCTAAATCTTTATTACTTAATATTTCATATTTAATATTAAATTTCTTTAATCTATTAAATACTTCACTATTTTTAATATCTTCTGATATTCTTAAATAATATCTTCCGCTAAATAGTTTAGTATTAACCGATGAAACATTTTTTTCTTTGTATAAAGAATAATCAAAATCCTTATTAATAATATCAACTACATCAGAAATAACTGCATTTGCTGTAGGACTTTTACCTGCACCTTGGCCATAGAAATTTAATTCTCCTACTTGATTACCTGTTACAGATACTATATTAAATGCATCCTTTACAGTAGAAAGTGTAGAATTTTCATTAACTAACATAGGTTCAACTACTGATGAAAATTTATTATTCTCTTTTATTGCATTTGCCACAAGCTTAATCTTAAGTCTAAGTTTCTTAAAAAATATAATATCTTCTTTTTTAATACTTTTTATACCACGACATAAAATATCTTTTAGTTCAATTTTAGATTTAAAAGCAATAGTTGAAAGGATTGCAAGTTTTCTTAAAACATCAAATCCTTCAATATCATTTGTAGGATCGGCTTCAGCATATCCTAAATCTTTAGCTAAACTTAAAGCATCGTCAAAACTTAGGTTTTCATCAATCATTTTAGTTAATATGAAATTAGTTGTTCCGTTTAATATACCTTTAATCTCTTTTATATCATTAATTTTACTAAGTTTAGTTAAAGGTTTAATAATAGGAATTCCTCCTGCAACACTAGCTTCAAATAAGAATCCTAAATTATTTTCATAAGCCTTCTCAGAAAGTTCATCTAGATAAATAGATACTAACTCTTTATTTGCAGTTACAACATGTTTTTTATTATTTAATGCTTTAGTAATGTATTTATAGGCTGGATTTATCCCCCCCATAACTTCTATTACTATGTCTATTTCAGGGTTATCTATTATTTCTTTAGGATCATCAGTAAAGATATCCTTAGGATATTTAGAATTCCTTTCTTTGTTTATATTTCTAACTAATATTTTGCTAATCGTTATATTTTCATCTATAGAATTTCTAAAGGTTTCACTATTTATTATCTCATATACACCAGAGCCTACAGTACCAATACCTAATAAACCAATTTTAATCATACAGACACCATCCTTTTTGTCTTTCTGTAAAAAACACTTGTTTTTCTATGATAAACATTATAACATATAATATAGATAACACAATACCTTTTTTAATATTAATTGTTATAATTGTAATTAAATAATAGGAATTAAGAAAAAATATGGATATAAATTATGGAGGTGTATTATATGAAATTACAATATAAAAGTACAAGGGGAGGAAATTTAGTAGACTCTTCCTTTGCTATAGTAAAGGGTATAGCTAAAGATGGAGGTTTGTATGTACCAACGGAAATTCCTAAAATTAATAAACCATTAAGAGATTTAATAAATAAAAACTATAAGGAACTAGCTTTTTATATAATGAATAAATTTTTACCAGATTTTAATGATAAAGAGCTTTTAGATTGTGTAGAAAAAGCATATAATCAGAAATTCGATACAGAAGTTATAGCTCCTTTAATTGAAAAAGATGATGCTTACTTTTTAGAACTTTTCCATGGAACTACTTTAGCCTTTAAGGACATGGCTTTATCAATTCTTCCCCATCTTTTAAAGGCTTCGAAAAAGAAACTTAATATAAAAGATGAAATTGTAATACTTACTGCAACTTCAGGGGATACAGGAAAAGCTGCTTTAGAAGGTTTTTCTGATGTAAAAGGAACTAAGATAATAGTATTTTTTCCTAAAGAGGGTGTAAGTAAAATACAAGAAAGACAAATGATAACTCAAAGGGGTGAAAACACCTATGTTATTGGTATAAATGGAAATTTTGATGATGCTCAAAATGCAGTAAAAACAGTTTTTAATGATAAAAATTTTAACGAATTATTAAAAGAAAATGATCACATGTTTTCATCGGCTAATTCTATAAATATAGGAAGATTAATACCTCAAATAGTATATTATTTTTATTCTTATTTAAATCTACTTAAAAATAATAAAATAGATAATAATGAAAAGATAAATATCGTTGTTCCTACTGGTAATTTTGGCAATATATTAGCAGCCTATTATGCTAAAAAAATGGGACTTCCTGTTAGTAAGCTTATATGTGCATCAAACGAAAATAACGTATTATATGATTTTTTAAATACTGGTATATATGATAAAAGAAGGGATTTAAAATTAACAAGTTCACCTTCAATGGATATACTTATATCTAGTAACTTAGAGAGATTTTTATATGAATTAAGCAATCGTGATTATAAGCTTATAAATAATTTAATGAAGCAATTAAATAATTGTGGGGTATATGAGATAACTGATGAAATGAAAAAGGGATTAAATGATTTTTATGGTGGTTATGCAGATGAAGAAAAAACCTTTGATACTATTAAAAAAGTATTTAATAAATATAATTATTTAATTGATCCACATACTGCTGTAGCTTATTCAGTATATAAAGATTATAAAAAAGAAACATCGGATGAGACTAAAACAATTATAGCTTCTACAGCAAGTCCGTATAAATTTACTAAAACTGTATATAACTCTATAAACGATAATAAAATAGACGATGACTTTAAATTAATAGAGAAGTTATCTAAATATACAAATACTTCTATTCCAAAGGCGCTTAAAAGTATTGATAAAGAAGAAATTCTTCATAAAGATATATGTGATGTAGAAGATATAAAGAATGTTATAGAAAAAATATTGAAGGTGTGATTAATTTGATAAAAATAAAGGTACCAGCAACTAGTGCTAATATAGGTCCTGGATTTGACTGTTTAGGTATATCTTTAAAACTTTTTAATGAGATAAAAGTAAGGGAAATAGATAAGGGTTTAGTCATAAAGGGAGGAGAAAAAAAGTTTAGAAATAAATTTAATCTAATATATACTTCAATGAGTAAATGTTTTGATATAGTTGGATACAAACCAAAGGGTATAGAGATAGATTTAGATACTAAAATACCAATATCAAGAGGGTTAGGAAGTAGTGCTTCATGTATAGTCTCTGGGGTTATGGCAGCAAATGAAATTTCAAATTCAAAATTATCAAAGGAGGATATATTAAATATATCAACTAACATAGAAGGACATCCTGATAATATAACTCCAGCTATTTATGGAGGTTTAACAGTTTCTATACTTGAAAAGAATAAAGTATATTTTAATAAAATATATATAAAGAAGGGACTTAAATTTTTAGCTATTGTTCCTGATTATAAATTATCAACTAAAGAGTCAAGAAATGTACTTCCTAAAAATATAAAATATAGTGATGGAGTATTTAACATTGGGAGGGTTTCTTTACTTATTTCATCGTTAGTAAATGGGAGATTTGATTTATTAAAACTTGCCTGTAAAGATAAACTTCATCAAAACTATAGAGGTAAATTAATAAGTAATTATGAAAAAATTATAGATTATTGTAATAAATCAGAGACTAAAGGTGTTTATTTAAGTGGAGCAGGACCAACTATTATGGTAATATTAAATAGTAAGAATAATATTTTTAAAAATGATATAGTTAGATTTTTAAATAATTTAAACATGAAATGTTTAGTAAAAGAATTAGAAATAGATACTAAGGGTGCTATAGTAAGTTAAAAATGAGAGGGGATTTTATGGAGAGTAAATTTCTAGTTATAGACAAGGAAATTCTTCCAGAGGTTTTTGAAAAAGTTATTATAGTTAAGGATATGTTAAAAAGAAATGAAGTTAAGGGGATAACAGAAGCTGTAAGAAAGGTAGGTATTAGTAGAAGTACTTATTATAAGTATAAGGACCATGTATTTAGATTAGCCCAGGGAGCTAAGGCTAAGAGAGTAACAATACGATTTCTATTAAAACATGAAATGGGAGTTCTATCTAACATTTTAGAAGAAATGGCTAAGGATAAGGGGAATATACTAACGATAAATCAAGATTCACCAATAAATAATATAGCAAATGTAAGTATTACCTTTGATATAAGTAATATGGATAAAAGCTTAAATGATATTATAAAAAACTTTGAAAATATGAAAGGTGTAGAAGAAGTAGAACTTATTGCTATGGAATAAGAGGGAGAAATCCCTCTTATTTATTCTTTTTTTGTAAAATTTTTGTAGAACATTTTTAAAATAAGAAGGAACTTATATATTATAGTCGAATATAGTATTATAGGTATCGGTTTAAAGTAAAAAAACTAGGATGATTAATATGTTTTTAAAGGATAATTATAAAATAAAAAAAGATGATATATTTTTTAAACAGATAGCGTATAAAAATTATAAAAGACTATCTTGGTTAGCTTATTTTATTTCGGCAGTATCAATTTTTCACTATTTAATGGATATTAAGGATTTTAAATTAATACATACAACTTTTCTATTAATCTCTATTTTATTTGTGATCTTAGTTAATATTAAAAAACCAAGAAAAATAAAGGATATAAATAAATATCATAGCTTTCTAACATATCTATTTGTTACTTTTATATTAGTTATGGGAGTTTTAAAAACCTATTTAACACTACAACAAAGGGAGTTTATAGGTTTATTTATTATGTTTATAGTGGCAATACCAATAGTTTTTATATTAAGAGCTTTCTTTTATATTATTTTAAGTATTTTAAGTGTAGTTAGTCTTTATATATTATCTTATTATTATAATAAAATTTCTTTTGATATCTTTTATAAAGACATAGTTTTATTTATAATTTTAATAATAGTGTCTTCAATAATATCTATTATTGTTTATAATCTAAAAATTAAAAACCATCTTATAGATAGGATGAATATAGATTTAAAAAATAATAAAAATAGGTTAGAATTAGCATTAGATGGAGGTAAAATAGGGTTATGGCATTATAATATAAAGACTGAAGAATTAGATTTCGATGATAGTTGGTATAATATGTTAGGTTATGAGATATATGAGTTAAAAGGTAATTTAGAGACTTGGAAGACTTTAGTACACCCAGATGATTTTAAAAGGATGACATCTGCTTTAAAAAAGCATATAGATAATGAGAGTGAAAGCTATGAAATAGAGCATAGACTTAAGAATAAAGATGGAAAATGGCAATGGATATTAACATCAGGTAAAATTAATAAAAGGGATAAATATGGACAACCTATGGTTATGAATGGAATATATAAGGATATAACAGAGAGAAAAGAAAGAGAGATTAATATAGCCCTAAGTGAAGAAAAGCACAGAAAAATATTTGAAAAGTTTGTAGATGTATATTTTGAAACGTATTTAGATGGCACTATAAAAACAGTAAGTCCATCAGTAAAAACAGTATTAGGATATAATAATGAGGAACTTATAGAAAAGTCAATTCTAGATGTATATTATAATAAAAAAGATAGAATAGACTTTTTAAAAGAAATGAAAAAAGAAGGATATATAAGAAATTATGAATTGAAATTACTAAAGGAAAATAAAAAAGTAATAGATGTTTTAATAAATGCAGATTATGTTTATGGAAATAACAATAACCCACAGTTTATATCTGCAATAATGAGGGATGTAACAAAGAGAAAAGATATAGAAAGAAAATTAAAGGAATATGCAACCTATGATGAATTAACAAAGGTTTATAATAGACGTATGGGACTAGTTATGCTAGAAGAAAAAATTAAAGAAGCAGAAAGGGAAAATAGATTACTTACTGTTTGTTTTTTAGATGTTAATGGATTAAAGGAGATTAATGATAATATAGGACATAAGGCAGGGGATGATTTACTTAAGATTGTAGCTAAAGTTATAGATAATGAGATAAGAAATATTGATATCATTTGTAGAATGGGTGGAGATGAATTTTTAATAATATTTTCAAATTGTTCTATTATACAAGCAGAACATATTTGGAAAAGGATATTAAAGGAGTATAAACGAATAAATAAAGTTGAAAATTATCCCTTTATGATAAGCGTAAGCCATGGTTTATCAGAGTATAAGCCAAAGGATAAAAAGAATATAGATGAACTTATCAATATAGCTGATAAAAGAATGTATAAAGAGAAAAAAGTTTTAAAGGATAAACTAATAAATAAAAAGCTAAGGATAATTAATAACTGATGTTAAAGAGGTGAAGTAATGCAAAAGATAATCATAGTAGGAATCGGTGGATTTATTGGAGCAACTCTTAGATATTTAATATCAATTCAGTCGAATAAAATATTAGGAGTATTTTTACCCTACGGGACTTTGATTGCCAATGTGTTAGCCTGTTTTTTGATAGGTTTTTTTATAGAAGGGAGTTTAGAAGTATTTAATATATCACCAAATATGAAGCTGTTTTTAACAACTGGTTTTTTAGGAGGACTAAGTACATTTTCTACTTTTAGTTATGAAACAATGGCAATTTTAAGTAGTAATTTCTTATTAGCAGGATTTAATATATTATTAAACTTATCCTTTGGTATGTTAGGGATTTGGGTAGGTAAATATGTAATACAATTAATAAAATAAATCGCTAAAATAGCGGTTTATTTTATTTTTAAATATCTTTATTCTTTTGTTTTTTTACTCTTTGAAAAATCCTCAAAGGATTTTGGTGTTATACCTTTTTTATTACATTCACTAACATATTTTTGATATCTATTATCCTCTTCATAAATTTTCATACCTATATTTAGTAACGTATTATATTCTTTAGTATTATTGTTATTGTTTAACTCAGGCATATTAACACTTCCTTAAATATTTATTAATAGCTATAGTACTTAGGTTGATTTCATAATTAGTATTAGGTATTATTATAAAAATATACTTAAAGAAAATCATCGTTATATTAAATATTTTAAATCATAATTAAAAAGTTTTATAATATATATAGATTATTTTAGGGGTGATAAATTGTTTATAGATTCCCATATACATATAACTTTGGATGGTATAAATTTTAAAAAATCTAGAGAAAGATTTAAAAAAGGTAATTTCAAAAAATATATACATAATATTTTTAAAGGGTATAAAGAAAAAGGCATATATGCATTAAGGGATGGTGGGGATGATTTAGAAGTTTATAAAGAGATTAAAGAAATTGCTAGAAAGGAAAATATTATATATAAATCACCCATTTATGCATTGTATAAAAAGAATCACTATGCCTCCTTTTTAGGAAGACCTATAGGTAATAAATATGAATTTAAAAGGGAATTTGAGATACTTAAAAATAAAGGTATAGATCATTTAAAAATTCCACTAACTGGACTTGTAAGTTTTAAAAAATATAAAGATGTAGGTGAAATAGCCTTTAGTTTAGATGAATTAAAATATATGATAGATACAGCTAAAGATAGTAATATAAGTGTTATGGTTCATGCAAACTCTAAAGAAGCTGTAGATATGGCTATTAAAGCAGGGACAAATACTATAGAGCATGGATATTTTATTGAAGAAAGAGAGCTTTATAATATGGCTAAAAATAATATTATATGGATACCTACTTTAGCACCCTTTGGAAATATATATTATAAAGATAATAAAATATTAAAAAAACATATTAATGTTATAGAAAGAGTATATAAGAAACATTTAGAAATTGTAAATAAAGGATATGAATTAGGGGTAAATATAGGGGTAGGTAGTGATTCAGGAGCTTATCTAGTCAGACATGTGGAAGGTTTTTTCGATGAAATAAAATATTTAAATGAAGCTGGAATAAGTGAAAAAGAGGCATTAAAATTAAGCTTTGAAAATGGTATAAAAGCTTTAAATCTTACGAAGGAAGAAATTAATTTTATAAGGGGGATAAAAAATGACTTTTCTAGATCAAGACATAAATAAAATTATTAATAAGGCTAATGAAAGTGACAAAAAAACAATTAAAGCTTATTTAACAATGCTTAAAAATCCAAAATCTGTAGGTGAGTTTATGGATAAATTTAAAAAGGCTGTAAATGACAATACATCTAAACAGATGCTTGGATTTAAAATTATCGAAAGAAGCAATGAGCCTAGGTTTTTTTCCTATGTTTTAGATACTATTAAAGATTTAGATAATAATATTCAAGTTCAAACAGCATTTAAATCATTAAAAATTTTACCTGAAGATATTAATATTATTAATAAATATCTATCAACTATTATTAAGTTAATAGATAAGATAAGGGATAGGGAAGTTATTTATCATGGAGTATGTTTATTATATAGAGCTGAAAAAAAACATCCTAGTTTAAAAGAAACAATCAAAAATTATAATATAACATTAACAGAAGAAGAAGGTCATAAACTTTTAAGAAAGTTTGATATTCAAGAAAAATGGGCAACAAAAAATCATAGGGGTAAAACAAAACCGGGATATATACAATCTATGGATGATTTTGTTAGTTTCTCACAAAATTTTATAACTTATTAAAACTTATTTGAGTTAGTCATACCTAAATGGGTATTAGATTTATATAATGCTATTAGGGTGATTAAATGGATGAATTAAACAAAGCTTTTAAAAATTTAATAGTATTCATAGTTGTTTCAGTGATTTTAACAACAATTATATTCTATATTCCAATGAAAAATATATTTATTGACAAAGGAATAAAGGATTTAGAAAACAAAATAGATTTACAGGCCACAAATCTTGGACATAAAATAGAGTTATATGATAGGTTAATACATTCAGTAACTAGTAGAACTTTTATTAAAGATAAACTTTTTATATATTATAATAAAAAAATAAGTCTTAATGAATTAAAAATATTTACTCAATCTAAATTTGAAGATGGGGTAGATATATATGAAAATTTGATATCAGCAAAAAGGTATTCCTTTGATGGATTTAAAATTGCTACTTATGGGAATTTTAAAGTTTTTAATAAATTTAATACAAATAAAAATAAAGATATAATACAAACTGATAATAAAATAATGCTTATGATTAAAAAAAATATATTTAAAAAAGGTATATATCTAGGCTATGACATAGCAGTTTTTGATATTACATACATATTTAATAAAATAGACAATAATTCATCTATATCATATTCTATAAGTGATACTAGAGAGTTAAATAAAAATAAAGATTTAATTACTCATACAGATAAAATAAAAAATACGAATTATTATTTAGTAGGTACTGTTAATAGAAGTTATATAAACAAAAATATCAATGATGCAAGACAGAGTACATTTATTTTTTCTATTACGATAATAGTTATGACAATTTTACTATCCCATTTTACTTTAAATAAAAATGCTAAACAAATAATAAATAAATGTAAAACTACAAATGAAAGGATACAGAAATATGCTATGCATGATACTTTAACAGGTATATATAATAGACGTATGGGAATAGAGTTATTAAAGAAAAAGAAAAAAGATGCTGATATAAATGATAGTAAGTTAACAGTTTGTTTTGTAGATATAAACAATTTAAAAAAGGTAAACGATACATATGGGCATAAAGAAGGGGATAGATTTATTAAATGTGTTTCAGATGTAATGGATGAAGAGATAAGAAAAGCAGATTATGTATCAAGAATGGGGGGAGATGAGTTTTTAATAGTATTTCCCCACTGTGATATGAAAGATGCAAAAATGGTACTTGAAAGAATCTTAACTAGGTTTAAAGATTTAAATTATAAAAATAAGTATCCCTATAAAATAGGAATAAGTTATGGGTTATCAGAGTATATACCAAATAGTAATAAAAAAGTTGATAAGCTAATTTCAGAGGCTGATGAGAAAATGTATAAACATAAAGAAAAATTAAAAAATAAAGGTTATTAAAATAAGGGGTTGTCGGGAAATAACAAATTTTAACCTATTGGACCCCAAATAAAGAAAAAATGCTTAGAAACTAACTTCTAATAAGAAGTGAATTTCTAAGCATTCTTCATTTTTTGATAAAAGAATTATTTTTGGGCACAACAAAAACAGCCAGTGTAAATACTCGTC
>VEND01000045.1 GCA_009711765.1 Bacillota bacterium
TGAATTGTAAATTAACTATGAGTTGTGAAGAAGGGTTGACTTACAAGAAACCAACTGCACATAACATGATATTTAAAGACAGTCCACAAAAATCATGTAAACCGTCTTAATATATCCGAAACGTTAGAAGACATTACACTATCATATCGAGAATAGTCATAAATCGTATATATAGTTAAAAAGTTTTGTTATATATTTAGTAATACTATCATTATATAAAGGGAGATATAAATGGAAGTAGTTAAAAAATACAGAGTTCAATCAATTTCTATGATTGGAATAATTATTATTAGTATATGTGAGGTATTAGCTTTATACAAGCTTAATGTAGTTTATAAAGGAGTACACTTAGTATCATATTTTGGAACAGTAATAATAATCCAAATATTTTGTTGGTATAGATTAATTTTCAAAGTGGATGTAAAAAAGAAAAGATACAAGAGTTCAATTGTATTTATGATATTAATTACTGTATCTACACCAGTTTTAATGTTAGTAACTCAACCACAATATTCTTTCCAAGATGGTAAGGTTTTAATTAAGAATAATATACATGAAAAATCAAATTATACTTTTATTGAACATCCTGATTGGAAAAACACGATTCCAGTTACTAATAATCTTAAGAGTATATTTATAAATAATCGAGTATATTATTATAGATTAAGTGATGGAGTAAAAATTAATTATTTTATAGTTAACCCTATTAGTGGCAGAGTAAATAAATTAGATAAGGGATATTGGTCAGAAGATCAAGAAGATAATTAAATATACTGTGGATTGACATTGGAGATAATGAGATAACATCTTCTAACATTGTATTGTAGCTATCCTATAAAAAACGTAGGACAGCGACAATACGAGATACGTTATGCAAAATCTATAGAAAACGAGGAGGTATTATGAGTTCAAAAGAAACTGAGACAGAAGTCATTTTTAATAATAGAGGTAAAAACTATTCTAAATATAGGCCAAGTTATCCTAGTAGAATAATTGAGTTTTTAAATGAAGAGATAGGACTTAATAAAGAGTGTGTAATTGCTGATATAGGCTCAGGAACAGGTATTTGTACTAAGATGTTTTTAGATAATGGAAATACTGTCTACGGTATAGAACCAAATAAAGAAATGAGACAAGAAGCAGAGTGCTTTCTGAAATCTTATAGAAACTTCTATTCAATAGATGGTTCTTCTGAAGATACAAAATTAAAATCTGAATCAGTTGATGTTATTACAGTAGCTCAAGCTTTCCATTGGTTTAGACCAGAGCCAACAAAACAAGAGTTTTTAAGAATTCTTAAGCAAAATAGTTCAATTGTTTTGATGTGGAATATTAGAAGATCAAAATCTTATGGTTTTATGAGAGAGTATATACATATTATTAAAAAATATAGAGAAAAATCAAATATTAAATCTGATGAAAATGTTATCCCAAAGTTCTTTGATAATAAAAAAGTTTGTGAAAAAGTGTTTTCAAACCCACAGGAATATGATTTTGAAAGATTAAAAGGTGAATTAATATCTTATTCATATATGCCAAATGAAAGAGATTCTAAATATAATATTATGTTATCAGAGTTAGTGGATTTATTTGAAAAATATAATTGTATTTGTCAAGTGAAAATTCCCCACTATTTTAATCGAAAAGGTTCCACTTAAGCAAAAAAATTATTGCTTCATCCAATCCATTGTTTCTTTAGTTCTATAAGAGTTTCCATTCATATTTATCACATAAGATTTATGAGTTAATCTATCAACCATAGCAGCAGTTAAAACTGGATCATTAAAAATCTCATCCCATCTATTAAATGACAGATTAGATGTAATAATAGTCGATTTTCTCTCTGCTCTTAAAGATAAATATGTGAATAACAGTTCACTTCCCTCCTTATCAAACGAAATGTACCCTAGTTCATCTGCAATGATTAAATCATATTTTTGAAATTTTCTTTCTAAAGTCTTAAGTCTCTTTTCGCTCCTAGCTTCCTTAAGTTCGTTTATAAGAAGTGGAATTGTAGCAAATAATACTTTATATCCACTATTGCAAGCGTGGATTCCTAAGCCTATAGCTAAGTGCGATTTTCCAGTACCGGGATTCCCTGCAAAAATTACATTTCTCCTTTCTTCTATAAATTTTAATGTCTTAAGCTCCTTAAGTCGCTTGTTCGCTTCTTCAGGTAAATATTCAGGTACTATATCATCTAAGTATTTTTTATATGGAAATTTTGCATTTCTTATTCTATTCTTTTTACCATTTTCTCTTCGAGTATCAACCCCTATTTCTAATAGTTCTTGTAAGAAAATTTCATACGCAATATCTGTCCTATAAGCATCTTCTAACTTCTCTTCTAACACAGGTGATATTCCTGCTAACTTAAGTTCTTTTATATGATTTTTAACTTCTTTTATTATTTGTTTATTCAGTTTATTAACCTCCTATCATTTCTATCTTCAAAAATATCAGTTATTGCATTTAACATATTTAAAGAGTGTTTTTCTATTTCATTTTTTGTTTTCTCTACTTTTTTATCTTTATTTTTCATATCTAAATCTTGATTCACTAAATTTTTTATATTTTCAGTTGTAACAAGTCTTTTTCTTGTCTTTTCAAGTTCTTTAATAGCATTCTCTATTTTTTCTAGATTTTTTTCTTTAATAATTTGCAAAAGCTCTATAAATTCTTTTGGATTTTGTGTATAATAATTGTAGTATATATTTTTGAGCCTGTGGTCTGAGCAGCGTAGTGCAACGCTGTTCTTTAAAGATCCAGGTTTCTTTTTTATAGTATTAAGATAGTGGTTTATATCTATAGTCCAATCATGTAGTTTAAAACTTCTTTTATGATTAGCTACAACCTCCCCTTTATACGATATTTTTATTTCGCCAGTATATACTTTTGCATCCACGAATTTACCTACCAAATATTCTGGAATTGAATATCTGTTTTTTTCTATGGTTACAGTACTGTATTTATCAACTCTACATTCTACCTGTCTTGCAATTACATAATCAGGTTTTGAAGGTAATAAAAATTCTTTTTCTTCATTTAATTTTTCGGCAGCACTTTTATTTTCCATCCATTTTTTAGGTTTGTTATTTAACTTGTCCAAAGTTTGTACAAGGTGTTTATTTGCTTCTTCTAAAGTATCAAACTCATCCTTAGATGAAAATGCTTTTCTTCTAACATACTCAACACCACGTTCAACATGGCCCTTTTCATTACCTCTTCTAGCATTGCAAAATCTATAATCAAAGCCATAATACATAGATATTTTCATTAAATCTTCTGTTGCTTCTTTTTTAGTAGGACCAATAAATTTTTTCACTGCAACTTTCATATTATCGTAAACGACTTCTTTATAGACACCACCAAAATGCTTGAAAGACTGTACATGACTATCTAAAAAACTTTCCATTTTTTGATTGTTATAAAGTATTGCAAAATGATATGATCCATATGCTGTACTAAATAATGCAAGTTGATATTTATTTTGCTTACCACCAATTTTAAGTTTTACCTCCCCCCAATCAAACTCTACGGTCTGCGCTTTTTCATAGTGTTGTTTAATATATGCTTCCTTTTTTTTAGTAAACTCTCTAATATAGTTACAAACAGAAGTATAACTTATTTCATATCCTTCGGATTCTAATAGTTCATGGATATCAGTATTTTTCATTATTTGCTTTCTATTTCTGTTTTTAATCTTTTCTTCATTTTTTTCAAGACATTCTTCTATAATTTTAGTTACATCATCAGTTAGTGCAGTCTTTTGCCTATTTGAAGTGTTATACTTTGGTTTAGAACTTAGCTGTTCTACTAGTGCATTTATACCTTCTTTATTATTTGATTTTTCAGCTTTAGATAATTCTTCTAATTTAGCTTCATATTCAGCAATATATCTTCTAACAGTTTTTCTTGCTGAACCTACTTCTCTAGATATTTGACTAATGTTATATTCATTGTAATGCATAAGTAAAATCTTTCTCTTTTTATCCAAATTTATCATCTCCAGTTACACCACCTATAAAATTATATTTATATAGGTAGTTTATATTTTTACTGGGGAGTTTTCAATTATAATAGTGGGTACTTTTAGTTTACTATATACAGTTTCATTAATCATAATAAATATTAATAATATTACTAATTGAAAAAACAACCTTCTCATCTCCTTACATGAAAAAGCTTTTGCTAACTTTCCTAGTGTTTTGCAATGTCCACCACACTTTTAAATAAAAGTGATACATGCCTAATAGGTGCAAATGCATCTACTGTATCTTCAAGTCTTAGGTTAGGGAATGTTGTAAACACATTGTTATTCGATGACACACACTATCCATTATTCTAAAAATAAGCAACTAAACTTTGTAACATCTTATTTCAGGGGTAGCATTTAGCCTTATAGGAATTCTTGTAGTCCCAATTCCCTTATTTATTGTGAAAATTCTTCCATTATCATCTAATAAATCACCTGTATGAAATCTTGAGTATTCATTTCTATATATATTACCTAGTCGTATTTGTCCTCCATGTGTATGACCTACTAATAAATGATTATAATTTATATTCTTATCATTTATTAAATTTATAATGCTTGGTGAATGGGCTAATAATATTTTATAGTCGCATTGCTTACTATTTGTACTATAACTTTCATTACCATATATTGAATTATCAAATCCGTAAATACTTACTTTAATTCCATCAATCACCTCTACTGCTTCCTTATTAATTAATAGTGTAAGATTCTCAGCTGAGTTTATTGCATTCTTTATTTTAATGAAATCATGGATTTCTTTATGACCACTATTATATGATTCTCTTTCATAATTACCTAAAACTATATAAACCCTACACTCTATATTATTTAGTTCTTTAATAACTTTATCTAATTCGCTCAATTTATTTATCATGTCTCCTGTAAGTAAGACAAAATCTGGTTTCTCTTGATTAACTAATTTAAATAATCTTCCATTAATAAACTTTAACTTACCATGAATATCTGTAATATGAAGATATTTCATTTTGTGTTTCTTTAAAGAAACAAGATTAATCTTATTAATTCTAATATAATTAGTTGTTATATATAAATAGATTATTATAACAATTGGTATTACGTATATAATCATATGTATAACCACCTTCAAAATGTCCCTAAGAGATAATCCCTTGCTGGATAGTGTTGTTATATAACTTTCTTAGTAATTTTGTCACAATCTACATGTTTTTCTTGAACTGCTTTAAATGCTATGTTAAGAAATGGACCATTCCCAGTAACTTGTGATACACTCATCAAAATAACTTTTATGAAAAGTAAGCTCACCTTCAATAACAATTACACAACCATTAGAGGATATTTCCAACTAAATATAAAAATACCGTCTTTTTTAAATATGATGCAATGTGTTGAAATACTTTTTTTAAAGTCAGTTGCCCAACCTATTGCATATACCTCAAAACTATATCAAAATAGTTTTGAGGTATGCCATACTCATCCCCATAGCAGCACATATTAGCTTTAGAAAATAGTTATTTTTAGCAAGATATCTACTAGCATTTTCAAGTTGCTTTTGTGAAATATCAAGTCCCCATAATTCTCCTGCATTTCGGTCTGCATGATACTTTAATGAATGTCCACTTCCACAACCAATCTCTAACATTGTTTTTTCTGTTACATTCCCGAATAAATTTAACTCATTTTCCGTAATAAATTGAACTCCATAGTCTGGTAGAGGATAACACCAAACCAATCATCAGCTGTTGCATTCCAATATGTTTTATTTGTTTGAAGTATAGTTTTATTTTTCATAATATCAATCCCTTCATAGAAAAAAATTAATCTTTCATTTTTATAAATTTTTATAGAATATTAGTAAATTAATTTTTCAGAAGTATTACAAATTTTAGCTAATATCTGAATTAAACATAATATATTCTAATCTTTCAAACCCCTTATATTGGATATTCCTATTATATTTAAACCCATATTTCTCCACTAACTTAATTGATGGTATGTTATTCGGATCAATTTCTGCAACAATTTTTTTTAATTCTAATGTATTTAATCCGTATTTAATCATAGTTTGTGCTATTTCACATCCAAAACCTTGTCTCCAATATTCTTTATCTACAATATAAGATATGTTTATATTTCCTCCATCTATTTTATAATGTAACCCTCCAAAGCCTATCGTTTTTAAAGTTCTTTTATCAAATACAATAAAATCTCCAAACTTATTTTTTTCCCAATGGTATATTACTTTTTCTACTCTTCTTTCAGTTTGTTCTAGATTTTTGTCTGCACCTGACACGAAATATTTAGTTAACTCTTTATTACTAAATATTCTATAAAGTTTCTCAGCATCATGTCTATCAACTTTTTTAAAAATTAGTCGTTTTGATTCAATTCTCATTACTTTTCCTCCTGCTATTTTGAATTATTTTGGATAACGTTTAGAGCATTCTTTGTCACCTAAGAATCTTTTCTGTAGGGTGATAAAGAGTGCTATGTTATCTGCTATAGCCATGATAATCAACATTTAAATAAAGTAAACCTGTAACAAATATCCAAAAGTTTATAACTATTATAATAATAATTTGCATTATCTTTTCTATAATTTCAGTATATATTCTTAGGTTTTTCCATTTTTTATTGTAATTTAATCTCCACTATTATCCCATATGAGATAATAACACTCAAAGTATACTTTCCTTTAGGTGATTGAACTTAAGATATTAATTCTTCCTTTAGTAACTTACAATATGATAAAAGTAGTAATAATATAATTACTGAAATAACAACTATAAAGAATATTACAACTTAACCAATGCAAAAATTCTCTTAATACTTATAATTTTAAACATATTACTTTTGCACAATAATATTCCACTTAGTGTATGGGAATGGATTAATTGAATGCTCTATATTCTCCTCTATGTAAGTGACAGAAATATCTACAAGACTGATGATTGTCCATTTTCTAAATAAGTTTCTTATTCCTTGCTCATCAAAATAGTGATGTGGCACTCCTTCTTCAGGACCATCTTCTCTAACAAAAGTATTTTTATCTATCTCTTTTCCCCTAAGGTCTGCTCTGCCTGCTTTTGTAGAAAGCAATGATACCATAAACATACCTCCATCAAAAAGGTTTTCATATACATTGTTTACAGCTTTTTTAATGTTACTAATATTATTATGGTGTAGAGCATCCCAAGAAATAGCACCATGAAATTTCAAGTCTTTATATGGGTTATCAATCATATCTGCTACCTTAAGTGTTGCTATTAATCCATTTCTTTCAAGCCATTTTTGAGTATAACTAATTCCATTTTCAGAAATATCACTACCATATGCACTATGACCCATTTGTGATATTAATACAGTATGCCTTCCAGCACCACAGCAAAAATCCCATATGGATAATGGTCTATTAGGAAATGTACCCTCAAGAACTTTTATAAACTTATATACTTCTGGCTGTGGTAAAGCTGCAATAAATTTTTCATTTAGAAATAATTCATTCCATGTTGCCATTAATTTAACCTCCATTCCTCTATTAAAAAATTTAACCTCTAAATCTTGCCATGATAACTGTATCATAATAATTTCCGTCCTTATGCAAACGGTCTCGTTTAAGTAACTCCTCTCACATAAATCCATATTTTCATTTAATTTATTTGCTTTCATGTTAGCTACATACACTGTCAGAGTAATCTTTTGAATTCCGATCTCATCTGACCAGTCAATAATATTATTTAAAAGTTTCTTTCCTAGAACTTTGAAGTCATACTTTTTATGTAGTTCTATCCCTCTAGTATTCTCTTCAATAACATGTAATTCCACCTTTTTTTATATACTCCAGTTCCCCAATGTTTTTACTCTACTCCAATTATCCACTAACCTTTATCTCTTTTGTTCTAATGATCTTTTAAGTTTTTAGCTTGTTATGTAACATACTAGAATTTTGTGACGGTCCTCATGTTTTTTGTGGACTGTTCCAATTACTATGTTAATCAAGATCCCATGCCTAGCTACCATAAACTAAAAGTCCCTTATCCTTAAAATGTAACCTACTAAAAACAAATTTTATATAACTCTTTCAATTTAGTAATTATGAGTTATATCAGCTTTTAATGAAATAGTTTTTTTAAAATTATTCTATTGAAATCTGAGTTGCATCTATGCTAATTTATACTCTCAATAGAATAGGAGTTAATACCTCGAACAGTTAGAATTGCACCTCTTTGTCTATTTGAAAAACCGATTTCTTTACTTATATTAATTTCAGTTCCTTTATAAATTTTAAAATAATACTGATTCCCTGTATATAGCTTAATAGTAGTATTTACATCTTTACCTTTAGGCTCTATACTTGTGACAAGCACTGATCCATCTTCTATCCTATAGAAGCTAATTTTATCTATATTACTATCAATTTTAACTTCAAGGGTCATATCGATATGTTTATTAAAGTTTATTGCCAAGAAAAATATAGATGCAAGTAACAGCATAGAAATAATAAATAGAACTAATTTCCTCATATTTCTAAACCTCCAAATCACTTATGTTTTATTAATGGCTCATATAGAAAGTGACCATTAAATTTTTTAATAGTTTATCAGTAACTTTTTATTATATGTTATAATAAACAATATTATATATCTTAACATCTGACCAATTTTATGCATTATGGTGTTCTATTGATGAGTTTAAAAAATTATATTTATGTTATCATCCTTAATATCTACGATACTTAAACTAGTTGGCTGTACATATGGTGAGTTCCATAACTGTTCTATACTTCTTTTTTGAAATAATTGTTATTAGTTCTTTTTCTACTCTTTGTTTTAACTTTAATAAAGTTTCTCCAACTTGGTTTGTTCAGATGAGGAGTTTCTCTAAAAGATTGTATTTCATTCGGATATTTCTCTTCAATCTCTTTTATAGTTATTCCTTCCCAATCTCCAAAATTAAGTTTACTAAGTTTTTCATTGTAATTAAAATTTAATCTTCTTTTTCTTAAAACTATCTCTGCTGTTTTTATTGTTCTTTTACTTTTACTTATGTAAACTACATCTAATTTTATATCCTTTAACTATTCACCCAGACAAGTCACCTGCTTTATACCTAATTCAGTAAGATTAGAACCTTTTACCCCTTAAACTCATTTTCAAGATTCCATACTGTTTGTCCATATCTTGTTAAATATAGTTTGAATTTCACCTCCTAATTTAACGAACAACTACTTTCTTTTTCAATGTATTGTCGCTATACTACAAAAATATAATACAGCAACAACACAAGAAACTTTATAAGCAATAGTAATGCTTTTAGTGGACTGTGTGCAAATAACATGTTAGACGAAGTTTAACATACCCCATTCACGACGTTTCAGAGCCTTAGAAGAAGCCGCTCATTCCCATGGATATAGGCTAATGTGAACTATTCCGACGGGCTTACTTAGGCCTTAGAATGTGTGAAAGACTATCACCCTAGAGGAATACATCGACCGGAATAAAATGAAAGTAAACACTTTGTTATGTACTGTAGTCGCCACGACCTAACATTACTTCTTTATTAACCAAAATAATCTTCTAATAAAGTTATTTTCTTGTTAATACTATCCATTTCAATATGACATCCTATTGGCATTACCATTGGTCGATTATGACAGCTATGAAAATCTGCAATAATTGGTAGACTCTCATCATTAAGTACTTCTAATAATATTTCATAAGGCTTTCTACCTGTTTTATGATCATCATAAAGTTCATGTTTTGACAATATAATTCCTGATATCTTATCAAGGATTCCATTGACTTTTAGGAAAGAAAAGTTTCTCTCTAAATTGAAAGCACTTCCTTCATCCTCGATAAAAAGTATATCTCCTTCTTTTATGTTAGGCATATACTTACTTCCCCAAAAACCCAGTATAGTATCCACGTTTCCACCTATTAATCTACCTTTAACCTTACCTTTGTTTATCGTCTTCCATTCTTTACTTGATATTTCATATGGTATTGTCCTATCTTTTACTAATAGATTTTCAAAATTCCCATATACTTCATCCGCTAATAAGGTATCTTCCCAAAATTCCTCTGCTACTGGTGGTCCATAAAAAGTAGAGATTCCGGTTTGTGCGTATATTCCCAATAATATTGCTGTAACGTCTGAGTACCCAATTACTATCTTTGGGTTTTGAATAAAAGATTCATAATCTATATAAGGTAAAAGTGAATTGGAATTCATTCCTCCGATTGTTGACATAATGCATTTAATATTAGGGTTTCGAATAAGACAATTTAGCTCCTCTACCCTTTCTTTTATTGAACCTGAACGATAATAATCAGATTTTTTAGTAAGATTTCCCTCAACTATTTTGTATCCCTTATTTTCTAGATATTTTTTCGCTTTAGCATATGTATTAAAATTACTGACTGGACAAGATGGTGAGAATATACCTATACTATCTCCATATTTTAATTTTTCTAACTTCTTCATATTTAACACTCCCTATCTATTATTATTTGTTCTCTATTGGTCCTCAAAACTCCACACTGGAATAACCTTAATTTCTTCTAATATTGCATTACCCTTCTCATCATCGTATTTTATTTCTATTACAATATTATGTTTACTGTACTCCAGGATTTCTCGAGGATATGAAACACCTACTTTTCCTGTCTTAAAATCCTTTAGTTCTTCAGAGTTATATCTATATCCTGATGTATGTTTCTCTTTTTGACCTGTTTTTTTATCTCTAAACTGAACCATAATTGACATATTCTCTGACAAATAATAGTCCTCTCCTATATAATCAATTGATTTTATGCGTAAGTACACGCGGTTAGATGTATTAATCAAAACCCCATCATTGATTTTCCAATTATCACTTTTGCCTCCTAACCTAAATACCGACAATAAAGTTTCTGCTCTCTCTTGATCTAATTGACTTCTCATATTTCGATTATTATAAAACAATATTATACAGATAATTAATAAAATGAAACCTATCATAATTAATAGTTTATTATTTTTTATATTCACCTGTTTCCTCCTTTCTCTTTAACCCTTGGTCCTAAACACGTTTTATTGTATATTTTCATCAAGTATACATTATAGTTTTTTCTTCTTGCCCCTAGTCTCAATTATGCAAAACGTTATGCTAGAGATACACTTAGCAATTCTACGCTTACCGATGTTTATATGTTAATATAAATTTTGGTAAACGTATGTTATAAGAAGTATCGGCTTCCTGCATCTTTATACCGACTCACAAATAGAAATATTATTGTTTGGTGAATGTAAACAATTTAACTATATCGCTAAAAGTGTATTATATAAAGTACCTAGCCCTATAATTATTGCATTTGAAAATATTGTAATATCACTTTCTTTATTATATCTATATTCTCTATCTAACTCTTAACACCTTCCATATTTTTCATTTGTTTTTCCTGAATCTATATTAAAAGGACTCTAAAGTTCGACCCAATGAATCGACCCTCAGAGACCCTTCCTATCTAACCCACAAAATCTTTCCCTTGTAAATCTATATTCTTATACTTCTTCTTTATTAAAATCTATCTTTAATACTTGTATTAAAATCTTATTTTTACCTACTAAAAAAAACTTACTACTAGGTATTTTATAACATTCCTAAAATGTTGCGACAATCCACAAAAAGCTTGTGGACTGTCTTAAATGCTATGTTATACACCGTCTGAAATCAGTTTCTTTTAAACTTTCTATATAGTCTTCCTATAGATATTATTTAATTTTTCTTTCATTTCTTCATCCAATAACTCTTCATTTATATCCTTTTTCAAAGCATCATTATACTTTAATAAAAACTCTAGTGGTTTTCCTGCACAATTCCTCAACTCATCTATACCAAACATATCCTCAATATGTTTTCCTATTGAATACCCTAAAGGGTGAACTATTTGGTTTCTCATTAGAAAACTATTTAATTTAATATCTTTATTTAAAACTAATCTATCTCGTAACATTTTACTAAATTCTTTCATATAACTAACTGAGTTATTTAAACAAAATACTCATATATGAAACATATGTCTTCAAAACTACACATATCAGCCATTCCTTCATTCTCTAGAGCAAATAAAGCATTAGTTATTTCCTCATATCCTTCTTTTGGTTTTTGACAGTTATCTTTTAAATAATGATGTAATTCATGTGATAATAAAGCATTTAGTTGACTATCACTCAATAAAGTTGCAAATGAAGCATCTAATACTACTACTCCTTTTTCAACACATGCATTGTACATGAATATATACAATGCAATGTTAATTTCAATATCGTAATTAATTTTAGGCAAGTATTTTAATGTATTTTTCATAAAATCTTCTCGACTTATTATTTCTTCAATTCTGTCTACATGTTTATTTAAGTATTCAAAGTTATTTAAAGCCCACAAAACAGATTCAACAACACTCTTTTTCACTGGATCTTCTTCTGAATTTTCATTTTTACTTAAATATAATTTATAAGCTTTATAAAATAAATCTATCCACTGTTCTTTTTCTGTAAGTCCTACATTATGACCAAATAGATCTATCATTTTCTCATATGAAGGTGTATCAAAAAGTTTACCAACATCTTTTTTCTCTAAAATTATCTTTGTATTGAATAAATCATAAAAGCATTTAAAGCCTTTCGTTTCTAAATTAATTTTCACTTTCACCTAATCTCCTCCTATTTATTACTTGATGTATATCTATATATTTTCAGAAAGAGTACAATTCTTAATATATTAAAACGGTCTAAATGCTTTTCGTAGACTGTCTTAAAAATCATGCTATAGGAAGTAGTGATATTACATCACTAAAATTCTTCACATAAATAATAAAAATTAGTAATTATTATTTATCCATTTAAATCACAACTTTGGTTTTCTAGCTTGTTAACAAAGTTACCAATCACTGTAATAATTTTAATTTAATATCTTACACCTACAATTTTCACTTTGACACTTGCAAATTCTCATTTATAAATCAAATGTTTTCAGGATTTTCTAAAGTCAAATTAAATATGTAACCACAATCCTTACAAGCATAAGCCAAAATATTTGATGCTTTATTTACAAAAATCCCACTTTGGTCCTTCGGTACAAATAATACATTGCCTGAATGTTGCAGTTCGCCTTTAACAATATTTTCTTTTCCACATTTTGGCATTTGTTTTTTTTCATAATTATCAACCGCCTTTTTTCATTTCCATTCTCCATAATTTCATATAGTTAATTTCTTCTAACGTTTCATATTGCCAAGTCACTTAGGCTGTGGAATGTCTGTCAACATATTGTTATATATCGTAAATTCTTGCCCCACTAGAACATATACCACAACTAATAGATTAGGGCCTAGTATTAATTATGTCCATTACTTCCTCAATTTAAATATCAGCTGTATTTGCATTTATACTAATTCAATAACTACTATAGTAATAATAATCATACATACTAATAATATTAGATAGATGTTACATTTTTTTTGTTTTAATAATCGATATTAAATCCCCCTAGAATATATAAACCAAACTTTCAGATAACGTAGTGAGTAGTGTAATTATCCTACTGTCCTTTGATGTTTACACTACTATATTATATATGTGATTAGTCATTTATAAACTTTATAATGGTATAAAAAAATGATTAGAGATATTAAATAACCCATGAAAAATCGAACTAGCATATATAGAATCTGTCTTCTTTCTTATGTAACCCATTATAAAACCTAAAACTGTTGCAGTTATTCCCCATATTATAGCTTGAGTTAATGGGATATCCCTACCAAAAATATTTAAAAAATGTATAAATCCAAATGAAATTGATGCTATTCCTATTCCGTATTCAGTTTGAACATAACCTCTCCAAAATAATTCCTCACCAAATGCTACATAAAATAATTGAAATATAATTGTAGAAATTGTTGGTACTTGAAATTTAAGACTTCCATTTGTTAATATAGCAATAATTCTAAATAGAGTTATTAAAAATATAGTTATTATAATAAACCAGCGAATATTTTTTCTAAACTTTCCAATATGTACCCCAAAGTTACTTAAAGTTTTTTTACTATACTTAAAAAGTATTATAAACAAAAGATAATTAGCCGTTACACCTATATAATTCCATTCTATTACATTTCTTTGTAATTCTAGTAAATTGATAGAGCCTATGGATACATACTTTGGTAAAATTAATAAATAGAATAAAATTAATATTGAAATAACTAATATAATTAATTTCTTCAACAATATATTCACCCCAAACTTAATGTTTTTATCTGTTAAATATCATTCTATATAAGGTTAGTGGGCTTTATATTCTCATATAATTATTGGATCTTGAATCTGTTATAAATTGATTTGGTAGTATTTTATGAAGTCAAAATTTATCAGAAAAGTTACTCATTAATAGTTTCTTTCAACCTCTCTTATGTAATTATCTACATTATAGATATGTACAAGATAAAAAGACAACATACACTAATAATAATAGAAGTAAAAATCAAAATTATTTTTCCTTTCTTATATATCCATAAACTTTGACTGATTACAACCATTGAGCTTATCAATGAAGCAGTTAGTGTCATAATTAGTATTTGGAGAGAATATCCTATTCCCCACAAGTAAGAGTTTGAGAAAAAAACAATGTCATTTAAAAATATAATCAAAACTAGCCTTAAAACAAAAAGTGTTAATAATCTAAACATTACTTTTTTTATAGTAACTTTAAGTCTTCTTTGTTTCCATTTATAAAGCATAAAAAATGAAACCATAAAACCCTCTAGAACTAATTGAATTACTAAAACATAAAACATTAATATTATAAAGTCATTTAAATCCCCTATTTTTTTCCATATAACGGTTGCATTTTATTTCGCCTGTAACTGAAACAACTCTTTCTCTAATTTCATATATGATCTAACTGAGCCACATTTCTAGTAGAACAGCTACGTCTTTAAACGTCTCGGCTATAGTAAGACGGTCTACATGCTTTTTGTGAACTGTCTTCAAAATAAGTTATTATTTTTAATTCTCTATGATATTATCCTCACTTATAGATTCATAAATATCTATCAAAAAATCATGGTCCATTTCCTTATTAACTTTATATAGCCTATTATTAATTATAACTCTATTCTTCATGGGATTAATAAAAATAACTTCACCATTATTTAAATAAATAAAAACTAAGTAGGTCCTAAGTCCATTAGGAAATTCCTCTTGAAAATCAAAACTATTATTATGTAAACGTTTATACTCATATGAAGCAAAAAATGATATAATTCCTTCAAAATTATCATATATTATTTTATCCCCTATCATAATCTTATCTGCATTTTCAATCGTTACACCAGTAATATCCTTAAAACTTATAGTCCTATAGCTTAATAAGTAATTTAATAAAAAAATAACAGTAATAGTTAACAATACTGCTATAATATATTTTCTTTTCATCAAATTCTCCTTTCAGTCTAATTTATTTATTATTTCATATATAAATTGTAACTTGAAAAATGCTTTATTTTTAATCATCTTTTCTCCAAACAAAAGTATCATGTAGTATATTTAGCTTATGACTATTAATAACAACTCTAATATTTTCAGTTCAATCTTAACTTTACACCCCTCATAATTAATAACACTTGACTATTAAAACCAAGATTTTAAAGAATAACCCCGACATCACCATTTTCTATAACGTTCCGCGAATGGAAGACGTTGATATTCTTCCATACTGTCCATGTCTGCCATTCGTTGTTATATGAAATATCCACAAGGCCGCCTACGACAACCTAATACGAATACTCCTCAATCTTCAATTGTACAAAGTAGTCATTGATTTAATCCAAAGGCAATATCATAAAATACTCATCAGCATATGTACCATCGCTATACTTTAGAGCATGCTTCTTCGTCCCATGAATCTCAAATCCTAAATTCTTGTACATAGCTATTGCTCGTTCATTCTCTGTAACGACTTCTAATTCAAGTTGCTCAACTTCATTGCTCTTACACCAATCCTTACATTCTTCCATCAACACTCTACCAATACCCATGCCCCAATATGCTTTCATAACTGATATGCCCAAAGCAGCCCTATGCAGATATCTTCGATTATTCATTACTATACCCACAGAACAATTAGCTACAATCTGACCATCTACTTCTCCAACTAACATTTGACTATTCTTATCATCAGTAAGACTTCTGATAAAATCTTCTTCCTGTTCTAGTGAAAAATTAAATTCACCTGGCTCTCGCGCCAGGTATCTTGTCTCACAATCTACTGCTTTCATATAATCGATTAATTCTTGAGCATCAGATTCTTCTGGCATACGTACAATCAGCTGCTTATTGCCTCTCAATTCGTATTTACCTTTGTAAGTTACTGTTTCAGTTTCGTTAAGTTCGTGGTTACACATAATAAATTCCTCCATTCAAAATTGTTTGTTCTAAAAATAATGTCACTAATATCGCTAATGTCGCTATCCATGTAACCACCTCCTTCAAAGTCAAATATATTAGAATACCAAAATGCACAATTAGTTCATTGATTCTTTTGGTTCTCATTACCAAATGTGAATATTTTATCTAACGTTTCTCTTAGTCCCCATGTGTTGCGTGTTTCTTGCAAGATATAGAGACTATAGTGTTACACGATGTACTTTCTTTTACATTAAATTCACCAATAACTTTTCCTTATTAAGATGAATCTTCTTTCTTAAACTTAGGCTTTGTTTAAGAATAATTTTGATATTTAAGTTTTTTAATGGCACCTTAATATTAAGGTGCCATTATGTCGTATTTTTTGAACAAAGAAAATTAGTTTATCAATAGATCATATTCATAACCTTAATCTAAAGTTATCCAATACCTTTGTGTAATTCGACTTCCTTCTGGTATCTCACTTTCCAATTTAGCATCATTATTAATAATAGTCTTTGCTGATGCAACATTATCTTTGTCACAAGTAATTAAAACTTTTTTTATGTTTAATTCTGCACATTTTTTTAAAGCCAATGCTAACATTTCAGTTGCATATCCTTGTTGTCTTTCTGATTTCCTAATGCTATAACCTATATGGCCCCCATAATTTAACAAATATTCATTTAAACGATGTCTAATATCAATCATACCAATTAAACGACTGTCATCAGTAGAAAGAGCCATGTATGTAGTTGCAGGAACTAAACCATCACGCACAGTTTCTTCTTTTAAATTATTGCAAAATGCACTATACCATTCATCAAAAGTTTCAGCATTTCTCAAACCCGCAGTACCATCCATACTATCTCCACTTTCAATAAATTCTCTTTTATAATCCATAAGTTTTTCTTTATACTCTGGTGTAGGTAAAACTAATTTTAATCTATTCATCCTCTTCCTCCTATTTAATCTCGCCAATTATCCTTAACCCAACTTAATACCTTACTGTCTTTTCAAACCTTATCCACGCTATACTTTTCTTTAAAATATGTTGTGTAACGATCTTGCTATTGTTGCGATGGTCCACATGCTTTTTGTGAACTATCGCCAATATTATGTTATATAAAGTCCCCAGGCCTATATGTATTTCATTTCAACAAAATTTTGTAACATCACTTTCTTCATTATATTTATATTCTCTATCTGATGCTTAACACCTTCCATATTTTTCATTTGTTTTTTTCTGAATTCATATTAAAAAAGCCCTGAATTTCGACCCTATAAAGCCACCCCTCAGAGACTTTCCGTAACTACCTGACCCACAACGGCTTTTCCTAGCCATTTCTTTATTCTTAATTTCTAATAATCTTTGCATTACTGGGTCTATATTGTTAAAATAATTATCTGCATTTGGCTCAACAATTATATCTGGAATAAATGAGTCTAAGTCTTCACTTGAATGTTTGAAATATTTCGTTGAATAACCAATTACAGTATTAGTGTTAATTAATTTCAACTTTCTAACTTCTCCATAATGGTTTGGTTTACCACCTGTAGGTTCACCAATGAAAGTTGCATTAGTTTCATTTTCAAATTTTAAAGCATTTTTCATTGCAGATGAAAATGTATTTCTTCCAACTATCACAAATAATTTTTCATGATGGTCTAAATTTTTTCTTTTTTTAAGTTCAGCAAAAAATGGATCTAATATAGGTTCACTTCCGCCCCCGTTATTCCTTAAATCAACTACAAGTTTATTTATAGAGTTATTATCAATAAACTCAAACAGCTCATTGTTAAAATCTGAAAAAGATTTATCCTTCATATTATAACAAGCATTGTATTGAAAATATAACAACTTTTCTTCTTCTAGAAACTCATACCAATAATTTTTATCACTATTTTTTAAATACAACATTCTTTCAGATTTATCCATATTTGTATTTTGTAAATCCATCCCATTGCTAGATTCAACTTGAACACTTTTTTCATTTCCATTTTTGTCTATAAAATTAAATTTTGCTGTTTCTGAATTAGTAATTTTTAAACCTTTTAAAAATTCGTGAAAAATGATGTTTTTTGCAAATTTATATTTAAACCAAGGTTCATTTTCATGAGAAATAATAGGTCGAAATAACTCTCGAATTTCTTCAACACTTTTGTCATTTACACCCTTTAATTTAAAACCAATGAATTCACTATATTCAGGTACAGAATCTAATAAGTAAATTCCATCATTAAAATAGTAAAATGTAAAAGGATATACTTTTTTGGGACTAAAAGCGAAGGTTGTATGTGCATCACCTACAGAAGCTATCAATTTACTCACTTCAACAATCAGTTCATCATCTGTTAGTGAAGGTATTTTTTCTTTTATATTGTTTACATGAGTTAAAAACTCTTCTTCTTCTACTTTAAAGAATAAATTCTTATGGGCTTTAGGCAAATTTTTCGATATAAATTCAATATCAGCTAACCATTTAGCGTCTCTATCACCATTAACAAATTTGCTACAATACTCTAATATCTCAAAGTCATTAAATTCAAAGGTGTTTTTTATTTGATCCATTAAAGATTCATAGTTATTATAGTCATTAGCTTGACATTCAAAATTCATTTCGAAAAGCATATCTTTTTCTTGAACATAGTAAAAAGTATTTATTATTTCACCATTTTCTTCAGATTTAATTTTATACCCTTTATTTCCGTTAATAATACATTCTTCAATGTTAATATCATCTTCAATTTCTTTTACACTTTCTTCAAGATAATTTTCATGGTAACGAGCTGCCCTTACTTCCAATACAAGTTGGTTATCCTCCTTTGAAAAAACTACAGTATTGCCTACTTTAGGTTCTAACCAATTTGATGGATATTGTATAGTATAATACGCATTAGAATACGTTTTAGATTCATTCTTCTCCACATCTTTTATCTCACAGCCTACAAACAAAAAGCTTATTAATATTAGTATTGGTAATACACTCACCCTTTTTATAATTTTCATTTCATATTCCTCCTACTTCTTTGATTGTTCCGTCAAAAAAATTAACTTATTTGATATATTTCCAGTGCTAAATCATTGAAATTTAAAGATTTAGCAGGATTTTTAAGTTCTCCCCCCCTAAGATTAATGGTAGAGTCACCAATAAATAATACAAAAACCAATATCAAAAGGAGGAGAAAAAATTGTTTTCTAATACTTCTTTCGAAAAGTTTAAACGTGTTTTTATTGGTCCAGTTTTATATTCATTACTATATGCTATAAAATTTTTATCTAATTTTTATTCTTGTA
>VEND01000047.1 GCA_009711765.1 Bacillota bacterium
CATAACGGATACAAATCCGATATAGCCTACTACAAATTCAACTATACAGCTCAGGGGCCATATTCAATCTGAAAATTCAACGCTAGCTTTCACCTAACCTAGCTCTCTAAAGGATGAATTTTAAAATTTACTCTTCCCTTCATAGCTTTTATATGTACTATATTATTAGTATCATCTATTACTTGTGAATTATACATATATTTTTTTGTTTTGTCAAGAAAATTTAATATTATCTGTGATTATTTCTAATTTGCATTTTATATTAACCCTAATTCCTTTCCTACTTGTTTAAATGCATCTATTGCAAAATCTAAATCCTTTTTAGTATGAATAGTAGATATTTGAGTTCTAATTCTAGCTTTACCCTTTGGCACTACTGGATAATAAAATCCTATTACATAAACACCTTTTTCAAGCATTTTTTCTGCCATCTTTTGAGCAATAAGTGCATCTTTAAGCATAATCGGTACTATAGGATGTTCTCCCTTGGTAATGTCAAAACCTAATTTTTCCATCTTATTTCTAAAGTATTTTGTATTTTCTTCTAATTTATCTCTATACTCTGTTGACTCAGTAAGAAGATCAAGTACCTTACAGGATGAAGCTGCAATAGAAGGTGCAAGGGTATTAGAAAAAAGATATGGTCTAGATCTTTGTCTTAATAAATCTATAATCTCTTTTCTTCCACTTGTATAACCTCCACTTGCTCCACCAAGGGCTTTACCTAAGGTACCTGTTATTATATCAACTCTACCTAAAACGTCACAATATTCATGGGTTCCTTTTCCATGTTTACCCATAAACCCTACTGCATGGCTATCATCAACCATAACCATAGCATTATATTTATCTGCCAAATCACAAATCCCTTTAAGATTAGCTATTATTCCATCCATTGAGAATACACCATCTGTTGCAATAAGTTTAATTCTAGCATCCTTAGCTTCTTTAAGTTTAGCTTCTAAATCCTTCATATCATTATTTTTATATCTATATCTCTCTGCCTTAGATAATCTAACTCCATCAATAATACTAGCATGATTAAGTTCATCACTTATTATAGCATCCTCTGAAGTAAGTATAGTTTCAAATAAACCTCCATTTGCATCAAAACAAGAAGTATATAATATTGTATCTTCAGTTTCTAAAAATTTACTTAATTTATTTTCCAATTTTTTATGAATCGTTTGAGTTCCACATATAAATCTAACTGAAGAAAGACCATATCCAAGTTCATCATAACTTTCCTTTGCCTTTTTAATTACTTCTTCATTATTAGAAAGTCCTAAATAATTATTAGCACACATATTAAGTACGCTTTCTGTTCCCTTAACATCTATCCATGATTTTTGTGGTCCACTTAGTACTCTTTCATTTTTCCATAATCCACTTTCTTTAATGCTTTCTAATTCTTTTTTAAAAATATTCCTTGATTTATTAAACATAAATTACCCTCACTTTATTTAACGTTTATTTTTTTTAAAAATTATCTATTACGACCAATCTAATACTACTTTCCCACTTTTACCAGAATTCATAACTTCAAAACCTTTTTTAAATTCAGTATAGTGGAATTTATGTGTTATAACAGGTGTAATATCAACACCAGATTGAATAAGCGCAGTCATTTTATACCAAGTTTCAAACATTTCCCTTCCATAAATGCCTTTTATAGTAAGTCCATTAAATACAACTTTATTCCAATCTATTTTCGTATCCTTTGATGGTATTCCTAACATTGCTATTTTACCACCATGTTCCATATTATTTAACATATCATTAAAGGCACTTTCGTTACCAGACATTTCCAATCCAACATCAAATCCTTCTTTCATGCCTAATTGATTCATAGCATCTCTAGGTGTTTCTTTAGTCACATCTATTGCAAGTGTTGCCCCCATTTTTTTTGCCAGTTCCAATCTATATGGATTAACATCAGTAACAACTACATTTCTTGCCCCACAATGTTTAGCTACAGCAGTTGCCATAATGCCAATAGGGCCTGCTCCAGTAATTAAAACATCCTCCCCTGTCATATCAAATGAAAGGGCTGTATGTACTGCATTTCCAAAAGGATCAAAACAACTTAATACATCCTCTGATATGTTAGGGTCACATAACCATACATTAGTAGCCGGAATAACTAAGTATTCTGCAAAAGCTCCAGTTCTATTTACCCCTACACCCTTTGTGTTTATACATAAATGTTTACGTCCTGCAAGACAATTACGACAGTGTCCACAAACAATATGTCCCTCTCCAGATACTAATTGTCCTACCTGAAATCCCTTTACATTCTCACCGATTTCTTCAATTGTACCTACAAATTCATGACCTATAGTCATAGGAACAGGAATTGTTTCTTGGGACCATTGATCCCAATTATATATATGTAAGTCTGTTCCACATATTGATGTCTTTTTTATCTTTATCTTTACTTCGCAGCTTTCAACCTTTGGTATAGGAACTTCTTCTAACCATAATCCAGGTTTTGATTCCTTTTTTACAAGAGCCTTCATAGTTTCTAACATTTTTTATAACCCCCTCTATATTTTTATATATTAAACCTTTAGTTCATTATATTGTACTCATATTGCTATGTCAACATAGGAAACGATTAATTCATTATATTAAACACATCTTATGAAAAAAAGCTATAAACTTAAACTCAATAAGTTTATAGCTTTAATTCTTCTAGAATAGATATCAAATCTTATTTTGGAAACCACACCACTAAATATACTTCAGCATTTTTATTACCATTATTTTTAATTCCGTGTGAAATATCTGCTGCATATCTTGCAGTATCTCCCTTTGATAATATCTTTTTAGTATCTTCTAATGTAACAATAATACTTCCAGAAAGGACCGTTATAAATTCTTCTGTATCAGGATAATGTGGATTAGAACAAATCTTTCCTCCAGGTTTCAATGTTACTTGATATAATTCTAAATTATCTGTCATATGAACTGGCGAATTTATTCTAGTTGTACATAAATTATCCTCTGAATGTACTACTGGAATATCATTACCTCTAATAACTTCTATATTAACACTTTTCTTCACCTCTAAAAGTTTTTCAACATTAACACCTAGAGACCTTGCTATCTTCCAAACAGTGACTACTGTAGGATTAGAATTCTCTTGTTCAATTTGTGATAACATTGATTTTGAGACTCCTGAACGTTTAGAAAGTTCATTAATACTTAATTTATTTTTTTTTCTAAAATACATAATGTTTTTACCTACTGAAGGTAATTCCTGCTGTTGCAAAATCATCACCTCTTTTATTAAGCTATCACTTTTAACAACTTAATATTATCATAGTATGATAAAAAAGCAACTTACTTATTTTACACCTAAATCATTTCAATAAATGATTTATAAAAAATTTAATATTATTCTAAGGTAATTCATATATTTATAGAAATGTAAAGGAGCGTTTTAAATGATAAATTATATATGGTTCTTTCTAATTTTTATAGGTATAGTTGTTGCTTTATTTACAGGTAATATAGACATTATTAATACTACAATTATTGAGGATACACAACAAGCTGTAATGTTTGCTATAGGCTTAACAGGTATAATGGCAGTTTGGTTAGGTCTTATGAATATAGCTAACAAATCTGGCTTAATAAAATCCTTTAGTAAGCTATTAAGACCATTAACTCACATTTTATTTCCAAAGATTCCAAAGGATCATAAAGCATTAAGCTTAATAATAATGAATATGGTAACTAACATGTTTGGAGCAGGTAATTCAGCCACTGCCTTAGGTTTAAAAGCTATGGAGGAGATGAATACATTAAATAAAGATAAAAAAACCGCAACAAATGCTATGTGTATGTTTTTAGTTATAAATATGAGTTCAGTTCAATTAGTACCCCTAACAGTATTAAAAATTAGAGCTGATTCAGGCAGTTCAAATCCTACTGAAATAATTGGAACTTCTTTAATTGCTACTTTTATATCAACAATAGTAGGAATAATAAGTGTTAAGTTATTAGAAAATAGAAGGTGATCTTTTGGTTAATATTTTAAGTTTAATATCCATATCTATAATACCATTTATTATGTCAATTATACTTATCCATGGCTTTATTAAAGGTATTAACTTATATGATGTTTTCGTTGAAGGTGCTAAGGAAGGTTTTAAAACAGCTATTAAAATTATGCCCTATCTTATAGCTATATTCGTTGCTATAGGAATATTTAAAAGATCTGGTGCAATGAATATAATGGTTAATTTATTTACTCCAATTACTAAGCTTTTAGGCATTCCTAAGGAAGTAGTTCCCCTTGTAATAATGAGACCAATATCAGGTAGTGGTTCTTTAGCTGTTGTTAAGGATATAGTTACTACCTATGGAGCTGATTCATTTATAGGAAGGGTAGCATCTACTATGATGGGCTCAGCCGAAACAATATTTTATACAATGGCTATTTATTTCGGTGCTATCGGGATTAAAAACTCAAGACATACCCTTTCAGCTGCATTATTATCCCATATTGCTGCTGTAATAGCATCTGTGTTTATATGTAATTTAGTATTTAACTAATATCTCCCTCTCTTTTTACATTTTGTTTTTATTATGGTAATATATTCATGTAGATATTAGAGGGGGACTTTTATGGATAGAGGACAAATTATGGGCCTTATATTCTTTTTTATAATGTTTATAGGTGTTTATATTCCTCTTTGTGCACTTTTTATATGGACACTAAAAAATCCAAAGGATAGTATTAATTGGGGAAGAAGAACATTTTATAAAAACGAAGAAGACCTAGAACCTAGTGAATTTACTTTAGATATAAATAAATTTCGTAGCATCTTAGGTATTATATTAATTACTGTAATATTTATTAAATTTTTTATCGAAATATTTAAATAAAGCCTAAATATCCTTAGATATTTAGGTCTTTTAATTTAATAAATCTTCAATATATAATAAAATTTCCTTTTTTCTCTTTTTTATTTTTCCTAAATATATAGCCTTTTTTATTTTTTTAATAATATCCTTTGCTTTTTTCTTATCAACACTAAACTTATCTATAATATCCCTATAATCTATAATATCAGATATATCCTCGACTTCTTTATACCTAGTTAAATAATTATTAGCCATATATTCTATATGAACTTTATACTTACCCATCTCCTCATTAGGGTCTAAAAGTTTCCTTGTTGATACTATATCAGCTAAAGCTATCAGTAAAATATCAAAAGTTTCATTTCCTGTTTCACAAAAAATATTATAAAGGGTTTTACCACTGACATCATTCATTATATATGAATTTAAAGGAATCATATGTTTTGATACTATTTTTCTTAATATATCTCTTTCCCTTTCACTTAATTTAAGTCTTTTATATATGTCATCAACAACCTTTAATCCTGTGATTTCATGTCCTTTAAATCTGGTTCTTCCTGTTTTATCTACCCACTTTGCTAAAGGTTTTCCTGAATCATGTAATAATGCTCCTAATTTTACTAACTCAACACGACTACGGTTATTAAATACCCTTTTAGAAAAATGTTGTTCATATTTTTCTCTTAAATGGTCTTCAAAGAAACCATCAGCATATATAATATCCTCTACTATTTTTAATGTATATATAGAATGTTTATAACAATTTAAAACATGGTATTTACACTTCCCTACTTCTTTCATATCTTCTATTTCAGGGAATATAATATTTAATATATTAAGTTTTTCATCCATAAATGTAAGATAATAATATGAATTTTTAAGCTTAAGTATTTCAAATAATTCATCCCTTATAATTTCTTTGTCTAGTTTATATAATAATTCTCTATTTTTTTTAATAGAATCTATTAAATCTTTATTTAATTTAAATCTTAACTTAGTCATATACTTTACTAATTTTAATATAAGGGATGGATTATTTTTAAGAATACTTTCTTTATTAAGTTTTATTATTTCACTTTCTATATCTTTAGCCCCATTAAATGGGTCAATTATTAAAGACTCATCTATATATTTTAAATTTTCCATATCCTTAATATCTATTGCCATGCTATTAATAGTAAAGTTTTTATTCATTAGATACTCTTTAATAGGTTTCTCTATAAATCTAAATTTAATAGTTAAATCTTTAATTTTAAATATATAAGAACTATCTTTTTTTTCGTAATCTATATTCATTTCATTAGTTAAATCCTTAACTACCCTTTCTAAATCATTGGTGACAAAACAAATTTCAGGATTTTTATTATTAACTCCTAATAAAAAATCCCTAATGTATTCTCCAACTAAAAATATTTTATTATCATATTTTTTACTTATCTTTTTTAATATTAACAAGAAGTTTTCCATAATATCCACTCCTAGATATTAATCATTAGTATAGCCCTTTTCTATTTTAAATATATCATAATTACTACTTTCTATGAAAAAAAATTATTCCCTTCTTATAAAGTATGTCCTTTAATATTTTTACAAAAAAGTTTAATATTTTGTTAATATAATTAATTTTCAAGTTCTACAAAAAAAATTCATAAATTGAGTTGACTTTTATTGGAAAGTTTGGTATGATTTAAGGTGTAAAAAAAATGTCGAACGATGACGTAATTTGATAGGAGGTTAATGTATGAAATCAACAGGTATTGTTAGAAAGGTAGACGAGTTAGGAAGAATCGTAATACCAAAAGAACTTAGAAGAACTTTAGACATAGCTGAAAAAGACTCTCTAGAGATTTATGTAGATGGTGAGCAAATAATACTTAAAAAATACCAACCAGCTTGTATTTTCTGTGGACAGGCTAAAGACATTTCAGTATTTAAAGGTAAAAATATTTGCCCAGATTGTTTAGATGAACTTAAGAAGTAAGTAAATAGCTAAAGCTAGACTCTATAAAGAGATCACGATTTTAATCGTGATTTTTTTATTTCTTAACATCCCCCATAATTACTTTTCTAATTATAGTAATACTCCCTTACCTATTTAATTTTAACCTCTAAAATAATTGGAAAATTCCAAATTTTACTTATATTTAACTAAACTATAATTCATTTCAAATGAAAATAAGTAATAATATATATGTGACGCTTTTTAAAAAAGGACTTCGTCGTTTTTTGTCGAATTTTATAGATAAGTATAATATAACTTATTCTAAGGAGGTAATAGTTTGAAAAGTTTAAAATTAAAGATTATGTTACCAGTAGTATTATTAGCTACAATAGGTATTATGGTTTTATCTGGAGTAACTTATTTTCAAGCAAAGGATTTATTAATAAACGATGTGGAACAATTAGCTCAAAGTAAGGTGGATAAATTAGTAACAATAGCAGATGATAGATTACATGAATGGAAAGAAAAAATTAGTATGTTATCCCAAGGAGTAGTTGTAAAAAATTTAGACTTTGAAGGTCTAAAAAAAGTTGTAAATACTAGTGATACATTTAATGATTTTGAATCAGTAATTATGTCAGGTACAGATGGTAAATTTTCAAGTACCACTGGAAGTGGTGGAGATATTAGTAATAGAGACTATTTCCCTAAAGTTATGAATGGAGAAATTATAATATCTGATCCAGTAATATCAAAGGCAACCAATGAACCTATAATAGTAGTAGCAGCACCAATTAAAGATAATTATGGAAATATTAAAGGCTTAATAGGTGGCACTGTTAACTTATCTAAAATAACAAACATTGTTAACTCAGAAAAACTAGGAAAAACAGGATATGCTTATATGATAAATGAAAAGGGATTAATCATGGCCCATAAAAATAAAGATCTTCTCCTTGAAGGAAATTTTTTAAATAATGAAAATCAAAGTCTTGTTAATATGACTAAAAAAATGATAAAAGGTGAATCAGGAGTAACAAGCTATAACTATCAAGGTGAAGAAAAAATAGCTTCATATGCTCCTATAAAATCTACTAATTGGTCCATAGCAATGACTACATACTATAGTGAAGTTACAAAGGGTATAGACAAGCTAAAAAATATTATATTATTAATTGGCTTAGCTACAATAGTATTATTAGGTATACTAATTTATTTACTTATAAATAATTCAGTAAAGCCTATAATCAAAATGGTGGATGTTACAAAGGAAGTTGCTTCTGGTAATCTTAATGTTAAGGTTGATGTCAGTAGTAAAGATGAAGTAGGACTACTTGCTGAAAACTTTAATAATATGACAGAAAATATGCGCGGTCTTTTAACTGAAGTAACTAATATGGGAGAAACAGTTTCAACTACCTCTGAACAAATGATGGTTGCTACTCAAGAAACAAGCACAGTCTCAGAACAAATAGCAGATACAGTAACTGACCTTGCTAAGGGTGCTACAAAACAAGCAGAAACTACACAAAATGGTAGTAGTATGGTTAATGAATTAGTTGAAGGTATTACTAAAATAACTGAGAACTCTAATAATTCAGAGAAACTTACTTTAGAAGCAAAGAAAACTGTAAATGAAGGTATAAAAACAATTGATTATCAGAAAAATCAAACCAAGCAAAGTAAACAAGCCATAGTAAGTATTGATAATGAAATTACTGAATTAAACAATAAATCAGAAGAAATTGGCCAAATAATAGAACTTATAAGCAATATAGCAGATCAAACTAATTTATTAGCTTTAAATGCAGCTATAGAAGCTGCAAGGGCTGGAGAACAAGGAAAAGGATTTGCAGTAGTCGCAGATGAAGTAAGAAAACTTGCTGAAGAATCTGGAAGTGCAACTCAAAAAATAAGTGATATAATAAGTGAAATGCAATCCGGTGTAAAAAACGCTGTTACTCAAGTTAAAGAAGCAGATTCTATATTTGATGAACAATCCGATGCAATGGAACAAACTTCTACTACCTTTGAAAAGATTTCAAAAGCGGTTACTAATGTTACCGATAATATTAAATCCGTTGCAAAGGAAAGTGAAATTCTAAATGAAAAATCAGCATCAGTGGGAGAAAGTATGGATAGTATATCTAAGATTACCCAGGATAATGCTGCTGGTACTCAAGAAGTTGCAGCTTCAGCTGAAGAACAAACAGCAACAATTGAAGAAATATCATCATCGGCTGAACATCTAGCTAAACTTTCAAAAGAACTACAACAATCGATAAAGAAATTTAATATATAAGTAAAAAAACTATAAGGCAATGCCTTATAGTTTTTTTACTCTTAATAATCTATATATCAATACTTTCTTTATAAACTTCCCTTTTAGGAATTTTTCTTTCTTTAGATACTTTTTTCGTTGCTTGTTTTTTACTAAAGCCATTTTCCATATATAGTTTTATATGCTCTTTAATGGTCATATCCTTCCACATATCCTCTTCAAGCTTTCTTAATTTATCTTTACTCATACCCTTTAGGACAACTACAAATTCACCCTTTGTACCTTGTTTAGTAAATTTATCTATCCCTTCTTTACTAGTTCCTCTAAATACCTCTTGATATTTTTTTGTAAGCTCCCTTAATACTGCTATTTCTCTATCTTTAAATATTTCATCAATATCAGTTAGTAAACTTATAAGTCTATGGGGCGCTTCATATAAAATAATTGTTCTTTCCTCTGTTTTTAATAAATCTAATCTCTTTAATCTATCTTTCTTTTTAGAAGGTAAAAAACCTTCAAATACAAATTTATCAGTAGGCATTCCTGAAAGTATTAAAGCTATTATTGAAGCTGTGGCTCCTGGAAGTACCTCAACCTTTATATCATCTTTAATGCAAAGCTTAACTAAATCCTCTCCAGGGTCTGATATTCCTGGCATACCTGCATCTGATACTAATGCTATATTAGTTCCTTCTAAAAGCTTATTAATAAGCTCAGGTCCTTTAGTTTTAACGTTATGTTCGTGATAGCTTGTTAAAGAAGTACTTATATCAAAATGATTAAGTAACTTTATTGTATGTCTAGTATCCTCTGCTGCTATTAAATCCACCTCTTTTAATGTATTAAGGGTTCTTATCGTAATATCATCTAAATTCCCTATGGGAGTTGGACATATGTAAAGAATACCTTCATCCATATTATTTTTCTCCTTTCAATCCATATATTTGATTTATTTCTTCTGTATAGGTTAAGTCATCATTATAAACATATAAAGGTTTTTCAAATTTCAACTCAGGCTTAGCAGCCTTTATACCCATAACCAAAAGCATATTAGGTTTCTTTTCTACCCTTGGGTGTACAAATCTTACTTTCTTAGGCTCTATTTTGTACTTTCTCATTAAAAAAACTATATCAACTAGCCTTTGGGGTCTATGTACCATAAAAAACCTTCCTTTATGCTTTAAAAGCCTACTAGAAGTTTTAATAACATCTTCTAAATTACATTTTATCTCATGTCTTGATATTGCCTTTTTATCTTCAGGATTGACTATACCTGATCCTTTAATTTTATATGGAGGATTAGTAGTTACAACATCGTATTTATTAACACCTAAATAATCCGTTACATTTTTTAAATCCTTATTTAAAATTTCAATACTTCCCTCTAGGCCATTTAACTTTATTGACCTTTTAGCCATTTCTGAAACTTCTTTTTGTATTTCAATTCCATAAATTTTTTTTACATCTTTTTTTCCCCATAATATAAGAGGAATAACAGCTGTACCAGTCCCTAAATCTATTACATTTGAACTTTTCTTAATATCACAATAATTAGCTAGCAAAACTGCATCCATTCCAAAACAAAATCCATCTGTATTTTGGATTATTTTTAAATCCTTTATTCCTAAATCATCTATTCTTTCATTTTCTTTTAACTTAACCACAATTATCTCTCCTAGTTAATAATAAAAAAAGACCCTTAGGGCCTTTTTTTAATTACTATTAGTCTTCTACTGGCGCGTCTACTGGACACACGTTAGCACATGCACCACAATCGATGCAACCATCCTGATCTATAACATATATATCGTCACCTTCACTGATAACACCTACAGGACATTCAGGTTCACATGCTCCACAACTAATACAATCTTCTGTAATTTTGTAAGCCATCAGTTTCACCTCCTTTACAGGAACCAATTAAAATACTTTTCTATTTTATCACTAATTTGTTGTTAAGAAAAGTCTTATTTATTTTTCTTTATTAATATATCCAACTTATTTTTTAATTAATCATTAATCATCTATTTCTTCAATCTCATCTATATTAAACTTAAATATCTCAGAGTCATCATCCTTTTGTATCTTAACCTTGGCTTCTTCTAATAAAGGATTAGTAGAAACAATAATACCTTTACCTTCAGGAGTGCTAACCTTTGTTCCATCATTAGGCATTTTTTGTATGGATTTTTCATAGCAATCATGTTCATACCTTAAACAACACATTAATCTTCCACATATTCCAGAAATTTTTGTTGGATTTAATGATAGATTTTGTTCTTTAGCCATTTTAATTGATACAGGGTCAAAATCTCCTAAGAAAGTACAACAACACAAGGCTCTTCCACAAGGACCTAATCCTCCAACCATTTTCGCTTCATCTCTAACACCAATTTGTCTTAACTCTATCCTTGTTCTAAATATAGAGGCTAAATCCTTTACTAATTCTCTAAAATCAACTCTACCATCTGCTGTAAAGTAAAATATAACTTTATTATTATCAAAGGTATACTCAACATCTATAAGTTTCATTTCAAGACCATGTTCCTCAATCTTTTTTAAGCATACATCAAAGGCTTCCCCTTCCTTTGCCTTATTTTCTATATGGGCTTCAATATCCTCTTCAGTTGCTATCCTTAATACATTTTTAAGGGGAGAAACCAAATCCTCTTCTTTTATCTCTTTAGGTCCAACAACCACAGTTCCAAATTCTACTCCTCTGGCTGTTTCTACTATAACAGAATCATCTTTTTTTATATCTATCTCATCGGGTGAAAAATAATATATTTTTCCTGCCTTTTTAAATCTCACCCCAACAACCTTCACCATTTTTTATACCTCCTGTATCTTCAGTAGCATAAGTTCAATTGCTAGTTGAAAATTCACTTTTTTATTAATATCGTTCTTTGTTCTTTTCACAACCTTTATTATATCATGTATTTTATCTTTCGGTATCTTTTGGCATTCATTAGTTAAAATACTTATTTTATCTTTATTTATTATTAAATCTTCATTTACAATTTCTTTCATAAATAAAAGATCTCTAAACCATATTAACATCATATCCATTATATCATCAATATTTTCTTTATTTTTTTCAAAAAAATCACTAAAGGTAAAAACTCTAAATTTCTCTTTGTTTATTAAATCATCTATAATTTCAATTAAATCTTCTCTTAATACTTTGAATTCCTCTGATTCACATAGTTTTAAAGCCTTTCCCATAATACCATTAGAAAAGGATGCTATAAACCTTGCTTGTTTTTCATCTTTATTATATTTATTTTTTAACTCATACTCTATTAAGCTATTTTCTATCTGATTAAATTTTATTAATTGAGATCTTGAGACTATTGTTGGTAATAAACTATAACTATTTATTACAGTCATAATAATAACAACATAAGAAGGTGGCTCTTCTAAAGTCTTTAAAAAGCTATTTTGTGCTTCTTTAGTCATTTTATCTATATCTTCTAGAATGAAAATTTTTTTATTACCTTCATAGGGAAATGTTCTTATATCCCTTTGTATATTATCAATCTGTTCTTTTTTAAAAGATTTTCCCTCAGGTTTTTCTACAATTAAATCAGGATGATTTTTACTTTCAAACTTTAAACATGACGGACAAGTATCACAGGGGTTATCTTCTGACTTTTCACATAAAAGAGTTTTAGCAAAAGTTAATGCCATCCTTTTCTTTCCTATTCCCTTAGCTCCCTGAAAAAGATAGCCATGGGCAACATTTTCATTTCTTATGGCATTTCTAAGGTTATTTTTTATGTTATCATGCCCAATTATATCGTTAAAATCCATAGTACTCCTCCAAATTCCTTAAGTTCTTCTACTATTATAGCATACTTTAGCTAATTGTTAATTTTAAACCTTTTGAAATTTTTCAACATCAACAACAAATACTGTTGCTCCCCCTACTTCAACCTCTACTGGATATGGCATATAAACTCCTGAAGACCATGTTGTTGGAGTTGGTGATGTAGTAACTTGTTTTCTTGAATGACAAATCTCTTCTATCATATCAATTACCTCATCCACCTTTTCTTTTTTAACACCAATTAATAAAGTTGTGTTTCCCGATCTTAAAAAACCTCCAGTTGAAGCTAGTTTAGTAACCCCAAACTTATTTTTCATCAGCTTGTCTACAAGTTTAGGAGCATCTTCATCCTGTACTATCGCAATAACTAATTTCATATTTAACTCCTCCCTTTTATCACTTTTTTTATAACCCTTTCTATTTCTTTAGAAATTTCTTCTATGCTCTTAGTAGCATCTATCATTTCTATTTCGGTAGGATAAAGTTTTTTAAGTTCTAAATATGCTTTATATACCTTTTTATGAAATGAAATATCCTCATTTTCTAATCTATCGGCTTTATCAGAAGCAATTTTTCTTTTTAATGCTTTTTCTGGGGGAATGTCAAAAAATAATGTTACATCGGGTTTTACTCCCTTAATAGCAAATTCGTTTATATCCCTTACTTCCTTTATACCAAGTCCCCTAGCAACTCCTTGATATACTAAACTTGAATGTATAAATCTATCACAAATAACTATTTTCCCTTCCTTAAGGGCTGGTAATATCCTTTCATGAACATGCTGTGCTCTAGATGCAGCATATAATAATGCTTCTGTTTCATAAGACATTTCAACATTTTCATTATCTAGTATTATGTCTCTTATATCTTCACTTATTTTAGTTCCTCCAGGTTCCCTTGTTATAACTATTCTATACCCTAATTCATTTAAATATTTCTCTAAAAGTTTAATTTGTGTTGACTTTCCTGCTCCATCTGGTCCTTCTATTGTTATAAATAATCCTTTCATCTTAACAATCCTTTCAGTTTAAATTAGTATCTGAACGTTTCCATTATTTATTCCTAATACTTTTATATCATTATCTATTAAATATATTATATATTCTAAAATATCCTTAGTTATAAACTCACCAGGACATACTAAAGGAATCCCTGGAGGATATGGTATTATAAAATCTGAGGATATCTTTCCTTTACTTTCTGTTAATTTAACATACTTTTTATCACTATAAAAAGCTTCTTTCATAGATTTTTCTTTTATTGGTTTGAAATATTTTACTAAACTTTTAATTTTCTTCTTATTATCCTTATTTGATAAATCCTTTAAAACGCTAATTATTCTTTCTAAATCACTTTTAGAATCACATACAGTTAAATAAAATAATCCATAATATAAATCAGCCATCTCAAGTTGGATATTATATTCATATCTTAAGATATTTTCAAGTTCTTTTCCAGTTATATTTAAATCTGATAAACTAACTAAAAGTTTAGTCTTATCTAATGAAAACCCGTTTTTCAATGACTTTTCATTAAATACTTTTACTCCTTTTATATTATTTAATTCATTAGTTATTCTCATTATATCATTTAATAGATTATCTAAAAGTTTTTCACCATTTTCTTTCATATATCCCCTGGCATAATCTAATGATGACATTAAAATATATGATGGACTAGTACTTTGATGCATAGATATTAACGATTCTAGCCTCTTAGTATTAATTCTTTTATTTTTTAAATGTATCATAGAACTTTGTGTAAATGCAGGTAGTGTTTTATGAGTGCTTTGTATAGATATATCTGCACCTGCATCCATTGCTGATATAGGTAATCTTTCATTAAATTTTAAATGGGCTCCGTGGGCTTCATCAACTATAAGTATTTTTTCATATTTATGTACTATATCTGCTATTTTTTTTATATCACAACATATCCCATAATATGTTGGATAGGTTATTACTACAGCTTTTATATCCCTATGTTTTTTTAATTTATCTTCTATATCCTCTGGTTTAACACCTAATAAAATATTATTATCTTCATCAAATTCAGGATATATATACAAAGGCTCTAAATCCCCTAAAATCACTGCATTATATACTGATCTATGACAATTTCTTTGTATAAGTATCTTTTCCTTTGGCTTAGCAGAAGCCATTATAGAAGCATGAATGCCTGCTGTAGTACCATTTATACAATAATAAGTTTTATCAGAATTAAAAGTCTTGCTTGCTAACTTTTCACTTTCTTTAATTATACCCTTTGGATCATGTAAATTATCAGTACCATCAACCTCTGTAACATCTATCTCAGGTATCAGCTTTGAGATATCCTTTAATAAATTTTTTCCCTTATGTCCAGGCATATGAAATCTTTTATTTTTTTCATCTTTATATTTTATTAAACCTTCTATTATTGGTAGCTTCATTGTTTTACCTCCTATGTTATATTTCTATTATAATACATTTATTCCTTCATAAAAAAAGATCAGGCTATACCTGACCTAATTAAAAGCTAATATGTAATCTATCCACATCTTTTTAATTACTACCTTATAATACTCATATTTTATATCCTTTATGTCAACATTTAAAATATCCTCTTCACATTCTCTACATATAGCATTGTTAAATAATTTAATTCCAGTCTTAGCATCCTGACTACATATACTACATTCGGCTGCATTCATATCCATTAAATCATCCCCTTTTATTGAACTTATTAAAATTATTGCCCATATACTATATTTTATTCATAGTGCCTGTTCAATGTTGCATGACCACCTAAAATAATATAAAAAACAGCCCATTTATATATGGACTGTTTCAGAGTTTATATAAGCATCTATACTTTTTATTAGATTCTCACTAGGTTTAAATACAAATCTATATTTTTTTTCGCATCTTATAAATTGGCCTACATAAAGTTTTTTATCATTTCTATTACACATAATCTTATAAGTATGACTTACCCCTTTATCTTTTTTAACTTCCTTTATAGGCCTTATGAAATCTATTTCGTTTAAATTTAAATCTAGTATTAACTTACTTTTTTTCCCTATACCCTTTTTAAATACCAAGTGTTCATCATCTAATGTATATACATAATTACATAATACTTTTTTTATAAGAATTATTAATACTATTAAAGATAAAGTTAATATAATAAAACTTGCAAAATCATTATATTTGCCTAATTTATTACTTAGGGTTATGAGGAAATTTATAAACACCACAGATAATAAAAACATCAAGCTAACTTGCCATAATGGTCTTATATTTTTAGTTTCTACTTCTCTAATTACTTTCCTCATAACATTACCCCCTTAAGCTACTTTATAGCTTCACCAACCGCTTTAGAAACTTCCTTTAATACTCTTTTATCGAAAGGCTTTGGTATAATATAATCTGCATTTAATTCATCCTTTGTTATAACTCTAGCTATAGCCTCTGCTGCTTTTATTTTCATTTCATCTGTTATTTCACTGGCCTTTTTATCTAATACTCCTCTAAATATACCAGGGAAAGCTAAAACGTTATTAACCTGATTATCAAAATCAGATCTTCCTGTTGCAACTACCTTTGCCCCATGTTCCTTTGCTAAATCTGGCATAATTTCTGGCACTGGATTTGAAAGGGCAAATATAATAGGCTCATTCATTTTTTCAACCATTTCACCAGTAAGTATATTTGGAGCAGATACTCCAATGAATACATCTATATCTTCTATTACATCTTCTAATTTCCCTTTTTTAAGGTTTTTATTTGTAACTAAACTCATTTCTTCCTTTATCCAGTTTAAATTGTCTCTACCTTCATATATAGCACCCTTAGAGTCACATATAATTATATCTTTTACTCCTATTTTTAATAAAAGTTTAGATATTGCTATACCTGCTGCTCCTGCACCGTTTATTAATACCTTAATTTCATCAAAATTTCTATCCGTTAACTTAAGTGCGTTTATAAGCCCAGCTAAAACAACTACTGCAGTCCCGTGTTGATCATCATGAAATACTGGAATATTCATTTCCTTTTTAAGTCTTCTTTCTATTTCAAAGCATCTTGGAGCTGAAATATCTTCAAGGTTTATACCACCAAAGGATGAAGCTATTAGTTTAACTGTATTAACAATTGTATCTACATCCTTTGAATCAATACATATAGGAAAACTATCCACATCTGCAAATTCTTTAAATAATATAGATTTACCCTCCATAACAGGTAATGATGCATCGGCTCCTATATCTCCTAAGCCTAATACTGCACTTCCATCTGTAACTACTGCTACCATATTACCCTTAGATGTGTATTTATAAATATTGTCATTTTTCTTTTCTATTTCTCTACAAGGTTCTGCTACTCCTGGAGTATAAGCTAAGGATAGTCCTTCTCTATCCTCGACTTTTACCTTTGATTTTATTGATACCTTTCCTTTGTTTTCTTCGTGCATTTTAAGTGCTCTTTTGTTTATATCCATATTTAACTCCTTTACTTTTTATACTTTTGAACTTCTATATTATATAAATTATTCCCTTCACTATCAACAACTACTATAGCAGGAAAATCCTTAACATAAAGTTTTCTTATAGCTTCTGTAGCTAAATCATCATATGCTATAATCTCTGAAGATTTAATACTTTTAGATATTAAAGCTGCCGCTCCTCCTATAGCTGCAAAATATACAGCTTTATTTTTAACTATTGATTTAACCACATCTTCACTTCTTTTTCCCTTGCCTATCATACCCTTTAAACCTAAGTTTAGTAGATCTTTAGTATAATCATCCATTCTATAACTAGTAGTTGGTCCAGCTGAACCTATAACTTCACCGGGTTTGCTAGGAGATGGTCCTACATAGTATATAATAGAATTTTTCACATCAAAGGGTAACTCTTTTCCTTCTTTTATAGATTCTACTAACCTTTTATGGGCTGCATCCCTAGCTGTATATAAAGTACCAGTAATATATACTCTATCTCCTGCTTTTAAATTTTTAACTTTATCTAAGGTTAAAGGTGTATTTATATTTATCTCTTTCATTATTTACCCCCTTATATTTCCACTGTTAAATGTCTTGCTACATGACAATTTAAATTCACAGCAACAGGTAAGCCTGCAATATGTGTTGGGAAAGTTTCAACATTTACTTTTAGAGCTGTTGTTCTTCCGCCAAGTCCTTGAGGTCCTATACCTAAATCATTAATTTTTAATAATAACTCATGTTCTAAATCCTTAATATGTTTTTTTTCATTATAGGAATTTAAGTCTCTAAAAAGTGCTTTCTTAGCAAGTAAACATGCTTTTTCCATTGTTCCACCAATTCCTACTCCTACAACCAATGGTGGACAAGCATTAGGGCCTGCTTTATTAACTGTATCTAATACAAAATCTTTCACTCCATCGATACCATCCGAGGGCTTTAACATTTTAAGCTTACCCATATTTTCACTTCCAAATCCCTTAGGTGCAAAGTGAATTGTTATTTTATCACCTTCTACAAAATCATAATGGATTATAGCAGGGGTATTATCCTTAGTATTATCCCTTATTAAAGGATCTTTAACTACTGATTTTCTTAAAAAACCATCTTTATATCCCTGTCTTACACCTTCATTTATTGCTTTTTTTATGTTTCCTTTTATATTTACTCTATCTCCTATCTCAACAAAAAATACTGCCATTCCCGTATCTTGACATATTGGTACTTGTTTTTCACTTGCAATGTCTGCATTTAGTAATATTTTTTCTAAAATGTCCTTACCTATGGGTGATTTCTCATTTTCTTTAAAGCTTTCTATTTGCTTTAATACATCTTCACTTAAATCACAATTTGCTTTAATACACATCTTACTTACTTCTTTTGTAATTTCCTCCACCCTTATTTTTCTCATATACTAACCTCGCTTTTTTTATATTACTGCTTTCTATTCTAAACAAAAGACTTAAAAATATCAAATAAATGAACCTCTTTTTTTAATATTTTTTTAAGTATTGTCTATATCATACCATTTGTTAATTTTACCCATTAAAAAAACAGTTCATAACTTGAACTGTTTTTTATTCTTATAATATTTTTATCTAATAAAAATTCATTAAATAAAGGTAAAAAAACGCACTAAACTACGGTTATTTAACAACATTATATCTATTTTTATATGTTTTTCTTTTTTTATATGTTTTTCTTTCTGGTGTTTTATTATTATCCCTTCTAGATACCTTTGACTTCTTTGTACTCTTAATTACATTTCTTATCATAAAAAGTTCAAATATAGCTATTGGTATTAGTAATATTAAAAGATAAAACCATTTCATATTATCATCCCCATAAATGGATTATTTACTGTAATATATTCTATATATTTACATTATACCAGCTATATATGTATTTTTCTATAGCACAAACCGTCAAATCATGCCGATTCTTGTCAATTTAACTAATTTAGTAAATTAGCACTAGAAAAGACCACCCTATTGGTGGTCCTCTACATCATCTTCTTCAACTACTTGTGCTTCTTCAGTCTCATAAACAAATTCATCATCATCATCTTCTTCTATTATTTCCTCAGCCTTAGAAACAGATACTATTACTTTTTCCGGTTCAGTTAATATATTAAAATCCTCTGAGAATTCAACATCAGAAATTGTTAAAGAATCTCCTATACTTAAATTAGATACATCCACCGTAATATTTTTAGGTACATTTCCCGGTAAACATTCAACTTCTACTTTAGGAAGTTGTTGTTGTAATATTC
>VEND01000141.1 GCA_009711765.1 Bacillota bacterium
TTTTATGTTCTAACATAAGCTCGTTACCTTATTTTACATTCACACCAACTGTTTTTCTTATCATCTTTTCATCCCTTTGCATTTCCCTATATACAATCATAACTTTAAATATCATATGTTACATAACTACTTTATTCCCGACAGTCGCTTTTATATATAATATTAATGAATTAGCGACACTTTATGCCGGTGATATTTTATTATGTATGTATTTTGTTTTACATTATACTATCAATATAATATGTATACCATAATATTTTAATATAGTACTTACATATACAACCACCCATTTCAATTATATCTTTTTATTCCTGTGAAAAATGTCGTTTCTTATCATCTAGCGTAAGTTTTTAATATTAATATGCTTTAAATAAAATATTTTTTTTATTTTATTATCATATAGGATTTTAAATTTAGTACCACAATTAGCACATACTAGCAAAGTATTTAATAAACCAATCTTACTAGTCCCTTCTCTAGGGACTTTATTTTATTCTTTTCAAGTAGCCTTTGTGTTTGAATAAAATCATAGAAATCAATGATACCTTCATGTTTTCCAACAGCAACTATCCATTGAGACTTTTCTCTTAACATATGATTTGCCTTTGCATTCTTAATTTTTATTATAGACCATTAGACCATCTTTCTCATTAAATTCTGATTTATCGTTGGCTACATCCATATTGTAATTAATACAATATTCATCAGCTTTAACATATAGCATATTAGTTAAAATTCTTCTTGTTAAACTAAATTTAAATATTTTCCAGAGTACGAATATATTAGTTGATGACCATACTTGTATTTAATTTAGACTACAATATTCTAAGTATCTATTCTTTTACAAGTTCTAGTTCTTTTGGTTTTTTATTTTAATTTAGACATAGTTTTTTCTTTAGAATAGGAAATATTACTTATGTTAATTTATATATATATTAGGTGTAGTCCATATTTACTATGAATTACACCTTTGTTTTTATTTTAGATCTAATATTAGTTTCTAAAAGAGGGTTAATGTCTTTATTAACGTTTATAGTATCAAATTATATCATTATAATATTTCAAAATATTCCCAAAGTAGTAACAACAATTGATAATTATTGATTGCTTTCCACTTTAAGTTTCCATAATGCTAGTACATAACTAATACTGCACATTATTAAAAATAACAGAATGACAGGGATTATTCTTTCTATGAAAATATTTTCTCTTAAAATCAGATTACGTAAGGCATTAATAACGTGTGTAAATGGATTAAGCTTTACTACTATCGCCAAACCTCCAGATAAATTTTTCATAGGAAAAAGAGCTGAGCTTAGAAAAAATATTGGTAATACAATAGCATTCATTATTGTCTCATAAATGACTTCATTTGGAAGAAAAAGGCTAATAGAATAAGTAAGTCCTGATATAAAAAAAGCTGTTAAAAATATAAGTAATATCATGAGAGTTATTCCTATAAGGCCTGATTCTATTTTTACTGAGAAAAAAAGACCTATTATAAATAGTAAAGTAATTTCCATAAAGGAAAGTAAAATTGCTTCTAACATTTGTCCCAAAACTATTGAACTTCTCTTTACTGGAGCAATTAATATTCTAGAAAAGCTCCCTTTAGATTTCATTATAAAATTAATAAAACCACTACTACTACATGCAGAAAAAGTCACAAGAACTATTATTCCAGGTAGAATAAAAGCTGTGTAGTTTTCAACCCCTATGTTTTTCATAGCTTGTTTTGCTACAGTACTATATAAAACAAGCCAAATAAGGGGTTGTAATATTGTAACTACTATGGAAAGTGGATTTTGAAAGCGCCACTTAATATTACGCCAAAGAATATTTAACATAACTATTCCTCCCTACTACTTTTTGAACTTGTTAATGCTAAAAAGACATCTTCAAGGCTTGGTTTAACAATTTCGATTCCATTAAATTCTATATTATTATTTAAGAGCCATTTATTTAAAACCATAAAAGCTAATTCACTATTATCCACACCTGCAAAGACAGAATTACCCCTTATGGTGGTAAAGTTAACTAGACTTGTTTTGTCTAGTGTATCTTTACATTTTTTAGTTTTATTATCACTAGAAAATGTAATACTAATCATATTTGGCCTAATGATATTACGCAAACTAGAAGGAGTCCCTTGAGTTAATTTCTTTCCCTCTTTCATAATACATATAGTATCACTTAGCTGTTCTGCCTCCTCAAGATAATGGGTTGTAAGAAAAATTGTTGTTTCATACTCTTCCCGAATTCTTAGTAACATTTTCCACATAGCTCTTCGTGAATAAACATCCATTCCTACTGTAGGTTCATCTAAAAATAAAATCTTAGGCATTGATACCATATTCATAGCGACGTCTAATCTTCTCTTTACCCCTCCTGAATAAGATGTTGTAGGGTATTTAAGATACTTTGAAAGATTAAAGGTCTTTATTAATGATTCTATTCTTTCTTTTGAGACCTGCGAGTCTATTTTATACAACCTACTCTGGAATATCATATTTTCTTTAAGAGATAAATGCTCATCAATAGAAACCCTTTGCCTTACACAACTAATTTGTTTTCGCACCCAGTTAGGCTCTTTTGATAAGTCTTTCCCTAGTATGATTATATTTCCTGATGTAGCTTTATAATAGGTTGTCAAGATATTAATTAAAGAAGATTTGCCTGCTCCGTTAGGACCTAGCAAAGAGAATATTTGTCCTTTGTCTACTTTAAGGTTTAATCTATCCAATGCTCTAACACCATTATTGTAATCCTTGACTAAATCTTGAATATTTATTGCCAAAGTTATTCCTCCTCTTTTAGGGGAAATTGTATTTCTGTTATGTACTTATTAGGATTTCCTTTCATTATCATTCCTGGCCCTTTTATAAAAATTTCACGAAATGGTGGTTGTAATATAACAGGATTCTCTTGTACATATTGGTCAATAGCTTCATATGCGTTACACAGGGTTTCATAAGGGCCAATATGGGTAACACATAAAGCTTTTATCCTTGGCATATATTTTACTCTAACTCCATTACCGTTTGGTTCTTCTTCTGTTGGAACACATAACTCCATTTTTCCTATTTTTGTATCTTGATTCATTTCATAGTAGTTAAAGAAAGGTGCTCCATTTAATTTACCTTTTACAGCTTTAAAAACTTTTGGGAACACTTTTGATGCATTTTTAACATGACCTTCATATCTGATAGTAGCTACTCTTATTGGCTCAATATCTTTAAATTCAACATTGTAACTCATTTTGTCCTCCTTTATATTTTAAGATTCTGATTTTTTAACAGCAATCCATACTTCACAATAACCACTTTTAAGTTTTCTGTTATTTATAGGGTAGACTTCTATATCTGGTAATTCGGCATATTCATATCCAGAAAAAGGTAGCCATTCTGTAAGAAAACGTTTATAGACTGTTTGAATAGATTCGGGGAAACGTCCATTACATTCAAAGATTACCCATGTTGCTGATGGAATTTCATACTCAACCAATTCCTCTGGAGCATCTTTGTCTGATGAGGCAGCGATGTAGTAATAAATTTCTTCTGGATTTTTGTAGACAGTGATACCTAAGATTCCATAGGGATTCTGATTTGCTAGTCTACATATCTCAGAGTATAAATTGGATTTTAATGTTTTATCCCAAAATTTAGGTACAATTTGAAAATTCTTTTCAATATCTTCTTTTAGTGGAACTCTTGTTCCGACAATTCTAATGGGGCCTTTTCTTTCAACTCGATAGCTCATATTCTCACCTCCGATAACATTAATAGAAAAATTAATTCGTGGATATGCATTTAACTGAGTCCCTTCTTTACGTGCAGTTGTTGGAGCTACTCCATGAACATTTTGAAATGCACGGTTAAAAGATGTTGGTAAATCATAACCATATTTTAATCCAATATCCATAACTTTTTCTTCACTTACTTGTAATTCAAAAGCTGCTTTTGTCATTCTTCTCCGGCGTATATATTCAGATAAAGGAATACCAGCTACGTAAGAGAACATTCTTTGAAAATAATAAGTAGAACAACATGCTATTTTTGCAGCTTTATCATACGAAATTTCATCTTCTAAATTACTTTCGATATATTCAATAGCTTGGTTTAATTGTTTCAACCACTCCATATATTCACCTCCTTACATTAAAGTCTAGCATAATATAAAATATATATCTTCTCTTTTTATGTCCAGTTTTGTAAACTTATACTTAAATAGTAGTCAGTGTATTTAACAATTAAAAAGTAACCTAGATAATATTAAAAAATTTCCTAGTTTTAATATTGATTAAGAATGCTAAAGGATTCCATTGATATGAAGCCTAAGTAGGCATGAATGTATGCATTAGGAAGCCTTGAAAAATAAATTAGATTAAATAGTTAGAGCATATATTTTTTTATTTAAAATGGAAAGATGCTTTAATTGATGCTAATATACATACAGATGTTTATGGAAGTGATCATTGTCCAATATCAATAGATATAATCGCTATTAGAGGGTATATGGGATACAATTGATTGTAAAGAATTTGACTTTTAAAATAAGGAAAACCTAAAATGGACATTAATAGATATACAACCTGAGTTTGTTACAGAAGAGTTATTTAATGATATTAGAAAATAAGTTAAAGAAAAAAAGATGGGAATTATTTTGCTAAAGTTAGATTTGAAGAATTTCAAAAGTTTGTGTGCCAAAACATTATATGTAAAGCCATATGGTGATAAAATTGAAATTTAGAAAAACCAGAAAAATATATTGATGATAGCCCTAAAGTGACTATTGTTATAACTTCTATAATTTTAGGAATACCATTATAGGATTATGTATTATTACAGTAATAAACATGTAAGGATATTCTTCTTTGAGATATTTCATATACTCTTTTTATATCCCCTTCTAAATTCTTTTTATTCCCGCTCGTTAATCCCATTAATATATTTTTTTATTCATCAAAAATCTTCTTAGAATTATCATTATTATTTTTTTAGATGGTTATTCCGCTATTTTTGCAACTACAATCGTCATATCTATTGTATATCTGTTTTGATTACATACTTTATTTCAATACATAGAATTAAAATGGATGCTTATAAATTTTTTTATAAAATATTTCTACTAATAAAAAAAGAGGAACAAAAGAAAAAGAACTCTATGAATGCTAGACTACTTTTAAATTACAACTGTGACATCACTCCAACATTAAAACAAAGTGAATTTTTTACTTTGAAGTTATGGTATGGTATAATTGTAATCAGACATTATTTTCCAATTGGTGTGATTTACATTTTGTTACATTACTTCACTTGTCAAAACATCTGTATTATTATAATGAATTTTCAGAAAGAGAGAGAGATTAAATGATTTTAAATCTTTTTAAAAAAAAGAATTTAATAATAATATTATTAAGTCTCTTATTATTATTAAATTTATTTTTTATTATTACATATTCAAAACAGAACTCTAACCTTAGAAAAGGTATTATAATGAATGAATTTAGTAGAATAACTAAAGATTGGAGAAATTTTAACTTTTTCTTAAAGGAGATAGATGAGTATACATTAAATAATCTTAACGAACAAGATATTTCCCTTTTTATGAACCTTTCTAATCCTTCTAAGTCATCAATTCCAAATATATCGAATATGTTAACTTCAGAATATAGTTATTTTCTCTCTGAATTTGATAGAATATATACAAATATAGTCAAAGTGTCTATTAATAAATTGCCAAAAATGAGCAAGAATGAATTATTTTATTTTCAGAAGGATATGACCAAAGCTTATAATATATTTTCTAGCATACAGTGGAAAATTGCGAGTGCAAACCAAAAAAAATTTACAATAATTTTAAACTTTGATAAAAGTAAACTTCGAGAAGTCATTAAGATATTAACCAAAGTAGAAAACAAATTATATAAAATCAACTAATTAATTTAGTTACATTCCCAATTTACTTATTAATATGGATTAACACATTCAAATGAAATATTAGGCATTTAAATCACTAGAGTAGAAATTTTTAAAAGTACCAAATTCTCTCCTATAGTACTCTATTCCTGTCGCTTCACCTGTAACAGTATTTCCAACATTATAATTTTTCTAGGCATCATAACTCTCTCTATTTAAGCGATTTACGGACTAACAATCTAATGTTTCAAGATGATCTGCTTATTTTTAAGATGTAAGAAAGCATAGGTTATAAGATGTTGATTTATCCATGCTCAAAAGTAACAGTTTAATTTCTTAAATATCTTACCATTTATAATAATGATATGTATCTCTATTTTTATCTTTTATGAATTCTATTAAAGGTTTAAAAATCGATAATTACTTATTCTTTGTTTTTCATATTTCTAGACTCTTTATATATTCGTAGGCCTTTATCATATGTTAGATTTTTTTGATTAGTATCTAAATGTCATATTTCTGTTGGGGCGACTACTACTTGAGCAGTAATTTGTCCTACATAACTAAATATAAACCGATATTGCTAGGTGCTGGTATCTGTTTCTAAATTGTTCATTATACCATTATATCCATTTATTGTCATATATGTGCATCTAATTATTATTAAACATCTTATCTAATGGACTTTTAATATTACTTATGTTGGTTTTCGATACATGTGTATATATTTCAGTTGTTTTTGAACTTTTATGTCCAAGTAGTTCCTGAATATATCTTAAATCAGTTCCCGATTCTAACAAATGGGTTGCAAAGGAATGTCTTAGGACATGTATTGAAACCTCTTTATTTATGTTTGCGTTTGCACATGCATTTTTAAATACTCTTTGAATAGTTCTTTCAGTGATATGTTTCCCTTCATTTCCTCCTGGGAATAACCAATTTTTAGGCTTATATAATCTTGAATATTCTCTTAAAATATTTAATGTTGCATTTGAAAGCATAGTATATCTATCTTTTTTTCCCTTACCTTGCACTACATGAATTAACATTCTACTACTATCAATATCATTTACTTTTAACTTAGCTACTTCAGAAACTCTAAGACCTGATGAATATACGGTATATAAAATAGCTTTGTGTTTTAAGTTTTTTATATTATTTAATATATTTTTAACTTCCATTTCACTTAATATTTTGGGAAGTTTTTTTTCTTTTTTAGGACGAGGAATATTATATAGTATCCTACCTTTTTTTAATATCTCATCATAATAAATCTTTAATGAACTTAAGGTTTGATTTACAAATGAATGTGAATTATTTTTATCTTGTAATAAGTAATACATATACCTTTCTACATGCTCTTTAGTCAGTTTTTCAGTCTTCACATCATAATATTCTAAAAACCTTTTTAAATGACCTATATATGATATTTTAGTTTTTTCACTATATCCTTTTAGAGTTAGCAATTTATACATTTTATTCTTCTCTTTGTTTATATCTATTTTATATAATTTTTTGAAATCTATTAATGTAACTTTAAAAATTTCCTCCCAATCTATATCTTCATTTATAAACAATCTTATTAACTTACTTAAACTTTTTGCATTATATGGTATGCTCCAATATTTCTTTTCACTATTCCAAACTCTACCATCAATTTTTCTTATTTTATTAACCTTTTCTTTATCATATTTAGTATTTATTATTATATTTTTATCTATAATTTTTATATTCATAATCATCCTCTTTTCTTTTAAATAATAATATTATTATACTTTTATCGAACGTATATTCTGAAAATATAAAAAAACTCCTTTGTGGCAATAATTACTAATAATAAAGCCAAAAGGGAGTTATTTTTAATAAAACTAAAATAATACCTCAGTTTCAAATAATTTTTCTATTTTTTATGATAACTAGTTTCCATTAATCTATGTAAGTCTTTATATTACTTTTACTTAATAACTTTAAGTCAAATTTTCATTGTTAATCTTTTTTCACCTCAGATAAGTCTAAAAACATTATAATAATCTTATTTCTTTAGTTTTTTAAGTATTTATCATAAACAAAATTAAACCATTGTTTTTCAAACTCTCTTGGTGTAACATTTAAAATTTTAATCATATTATCTTCTAGATTTCCTTTTTCTTTTATGAGTTTTCTTACTTTTTCCATACTCCACTTTTCAACCATAAATTCAATTATAGTATAACCTATAGCATAAACCCTTGAATCCATTGAAACAAAGTTGTTGTTTGCAAAATTTGGATGTTCACCTTTCATCATGAATTTTAAATTACTTGGATCAATAAACTGTTTTGCTTCATATAATGCTATAGATTCATTTAACCATCTTGGTGGCATACGCAAACTACCTACTACTATATGTGTAAATTCATGAACTGCTGTCTTTAGCATATACTCATAATTATGTACAGTCCCAGGGTTATTAGGAGAAACTATTGCAAACTCTGTCGCACTAATAGCATATCCTACAAAACCATCACTAGCATCTGGTTTATATACTGCTTTATGAAACTCATCTATACTAGGATAAACAAATACTTTTATTGTACTTAGTTCTATAGTAGGTTTAATATCATTAATTATTCTTTCATAGTTTTCTTCTAATATTTTGGCTAAATCATCTACTGCTTTTTTGTCATCAATTTTGTAATTAAAAATAAAGTGTTCTGTTTCTTTTTTAATAAAACCATTCATATCTTTCTTTTCTTCATCTGGATTTATTACACTTTTCTCTGTGGTTTTATCTATCTTTTGATAACATCCTAATAATAAACTTGTTATAATAAGTAATACTATAATTTTAATTACTATTTTATTCATAGTTATCCCCCATTAATTTTTGTAAAAAGTATTAACTAGATACCTTATAAAACTCAAATTTTTTCTTTACAATGTACTTTCCACTTCCTACATATTTGTTCATATATTTGTTTTTTCGTTTAACCTATATATTACCTTTCATTATATCGTTATGTATTTTTTTGTCAAAATTGTTTTAAAATTCTTTTTTAATTAACTCTCACAAAAATATAGTTAATCTTTTCAAAATAAAAAGCCCTACTTCTAAAGTAGGACATCTATTTACATACATTTAAAGCTTTATTTAGTTTTTTTACAGCTCTTTTCTCTATTCTAGATACATATGACCTAGATATACCTAACATTTTTGCTATTTCCCTTTGAGTCTTACATCCTCCTTCACAGAGTCCATATCTTAACTCGATAATCTTTTTTTCTCTTTTCTTTAATACCTTTGCCATCCTATTGTAAAGTTTCTTAACTTCAATCTTTAAATGCACCTCATCTATAACATCGTCACAGTTAGATCCAAGGATATCTATAAGGGATATTTCATTTCCTTCTTTATCTACTCCTATTGGATCTTGAAGGGAGACTTCTGACCTAGTTTTTTTATCTGATCGTATTTTCATAAGGATTTCGTTATCTATACATCTAGCAGCATAAGTAGCAAGTCTCGTTCCCTTATTTCTATCAAATGTAGTTATTGCTTTAATTAAACCTATTGTTCCTATAGATATCAAATCATCTATTTCTCTACCTGTATTGTGGTATTTCTTAACTATATGTGCAACTAATCTTAAATTTCTTTCTATTAGTATATTTTTTGCCTCTTCATCACCTTGTTCATATAAAATAAGATACTTTTCTTCTTCTTCACTACTTAAAGGTTGAGGAAAAGAATTATTATTAGATAAATAACCAAGAAACAAAAATGTTGGCTTTAGTAATTCCCCCAATACTAACAATAAAGTAGTCAACATTAGAATGGACACCTCCATTTTATTGACATATTATAATATATGTTAATAAAATGGATTCAGTGCAAGTACATTAAAAAAATTTTTAAAAATTTAAATTTTTTCTTTATCCTTAAGTTTTATACTTAATTTAAGATATTCTATAGATTCACTAAGTTTATTTTCAAGTTCTAAAATATTTGCATATTTTTCAAATGCTTTTGATAATTCCGCTGGTCTTTCCATATTCTCTAAAATATTTATCGATTTCTTAATATATTCCTTTGCTTTATCATTCTCTTTTAAATTAACATAAACTTCACAATAATGATTATAAATCTTATATAGATTTTCATCTTTTTTATTATTTTTTTCTGCTTCTTTTAGATATTTAACAGCTTTATTAAAATCTTCTTTATTAATATAATACATAACATATTCAAGTAATGTATTTATATTCGAATAACCATAAAGTTTTTTTAATGTATAAGCATTATTTAAATGGTATAACCCTTTTTCTTCATCGCCATTAGTTAAATATACTCTTCCTAGATTATTCTCTATATATGCTTCGTATTTACTATCCTTAGCTTTTTTTGCTATTTTTAATGAGTTCTTAAAACATTTTTCAGCCTTTTTATATTGATTTAATTTTATATAGGTATTTCCTTTATGCATTATATTTCTTCCTAATTCTAAGTTATTATTATCTTCCATGATATTAGTTACATAACTTATATAGTCTAAAGATTTTTCATATAAACCTAATTCATAATAACAAATAGATATATTAAAATAAATTTTTCTCTTTAGTTCTGTATCTAAAATATCTTCACTATCTATCATTTGCTCACATACTTTATATTTATCAAGAGCACTCTTAAATTGCTTTTGCTTTGTATATATATAACCTATATAATGATAATTTTCTATAATAGCCTCTTTATCATAACCTTCTTCTAAATAGATTCTATTTCCCTTATGAAGATTTAATAAAGCTTCTTCTAGATTTTCTTTCTTAATTAAATAAAAGCCCTTAACGCTTAATAATTTTCCTCTTTGTAGTTTTAAATCATATTTTTCTATTATTTTCTCTAATTCAGTAATTAAAGTCTCTACTATCTTATATTCTTTATATTCTAAATTTGTTTTAAGTTCTTTTATTTTTAAATCACAGTATTCCTTTGCTTCTGTGTTTTCATCCTTAACTAAGTATTCTAACTCTACTTCTAACATATTAGCTATATGTTTTAAAACATCTAATCTTGGTACGGATTTATTATTTTCTATTAAACTGATATAGGATTTAGTCGCTATATCACCAGCTAATTCTTCTAAAGTGAGACCTTTTTCTTTTCTCAATTTTCTTATTTTTTCACCTAGGTTCAAAAATTTCAATATTACTCCCCCTAAATATAACTTTGTTTTTTAACTATCTATATTTGCTTTGTCTATTACTCTTACTTCTTTAGTGTAACGAAAAATCCCTTCTTTTTGTTAATTTATTTTCCTATGGTATATATTTCCTCTGCTATATGATCAAAGATTGGTCCTGCTGATCTACCTCCTGAATTACCTTCTTCCACTAGAACGGTTATTACATATTTTGGGTTATCCTTTGGATAAAACCCAGAAAACCATCCGTGCTTAACTTCCTTTCCATTAAACATAGCTTGAGCTGTACCTGTCTTTCCTGCAGCACCACCGATCCCTTCTAAGGTAACATATCCCTTTGCTGTACCCTTTGTTACGACCTCTTTCATATAGTCTTTAATTATGTCTGTATAAAGTTTAGAAACCACTTTCTTTGACTCTTCCCGTCTTCCTTTTTTTACTATACTTCCATTATTAGTTACAAAACCTTTAAAAATTGAAATATCCTTTTTAATTCCATCATTTGCAATAATCATCATCATATTAGTTATTTGTAAGGGAGTTACTAAAATTTTACCCTGTCCTATGGATATATTGCCTACAGATGGACCTAATAATTCATCCCCCTGGGGTAGGCTTCCTTTAATTTCACCTGCTAGTTCTATATCAACATTACTTCCAAAACCTAATTTTTTAGCTGTCTTTATTATATTTTTACCACCAAGTCTTTTTCCTAATTGTATAAATACTGAATTGCAAGAATCATAAAAAGCTTCGTTGATCTTTAGCTTTCCATGTCCTCTATCATTTATTGAATGACAATTTATCTTTACATTTCCTATCTCTTCATATCCCTTACAATAAAAACTTTCATCTAAACTTATTTTATTATTTTCTAAGGCTGATAATAAAACTACTGTCTTAAATAATGATGCTGGTGGATATCCTACATGTATAGCTTTATTATAATTATCCATCTTATCACTTTTTTTATTGATGTTTTCAGGATCTATATTTGGTCTGCTGGCCATAGCTAAAATATCACCGGATTTAGTATCTGTTACAATTACAGCTCCATTACTTTTATATTTATCAAAAGCTTTTTCTACTATTTTTTGTATATGATAATCTATTGTTAACATAATAGAGTTAGTATAGCCTATTTCTTCCTTTAAAACAGGGGTTGCTACACCTTTTAATGGTCTATTCTTACCATCAAACTGAAAATTTATAGTTCCATATTTATCATCCATTTTTAAAATATTATCATATACCTTTTCAACTCCACTTACTCCTATGTTTTCACTTTCCTTTACATATCCAATAACATGGGATAAAAGTTTTTCTTTACTATATCTTAGGGTTTTTTCTGATTTTAATACTCCGTCTATTTCTTTTTTTATATCCTTTACTATCGGTAATTCTATAACTCTATCTGAATGGTTAATTATATCATTAATTTCTTTATTATTTAAATTACATATTTCTTTTATATTATTTTTAACTTCATTTTTATTTAAGATATTTTTACTTACAAACAAAACTTCTTCTCTATCTCTATTTGTTAATGGGATTGAGTTTCTATCTAATATAGTACCCCTTGGAGGATATACTCTTATACTAGTTGTTCTTTGTTTAATAGCTTCTTCTCTGTAATATTTTCCTTTTATTACTTGTCTATAAAATAATGCTCCTATTAAACATGTAAAAATTATAATAGTAATATAAGAACATTTAAGTAATTTCTTATTTCTAAGTTCTCTATCATTGTCCATAAAAAAACCTCCAGTTATAATGATAATATAATTATTACCAATATAATCTGAAGGTATAAGTTACTTTTTATTTTGCTTTTGTTGTATTATAGACTTAACCTTCGTTACCATTAAATCTATGGCAACTTTATTATATCCGCCCTCTGGTATTATTAAATCAGCATATTTTTTGCTAGGTTCAACAAATTGCATATGGGCTGGTCTAACTGTGGTCATATATTGTTCAATCACTGATTCTAAAGTTCTTCCTCTATCTCTTATATCTCTTACTATACGTCTTATAACCCTAACATCTGGGTCTGTATCAACAAAGATTTTAATATCTAATAAGTCTCTAACTCTCTTATCTTCTAAAATTAAGATGCCCTCTAATATAATTATATCTTTAGATTCAAATAATACAGTTTCATCTTTTCTATTATGGGTTTCAAAATCATATATAGGCTTATTTATTGTTTCTCCTTTAATTAACTTTTCTAAATGTTTAATTAACAAGTCATTATCAAAGGCTAATGGATGATCATAATTTGTATTAACTCTTTCTTCAAAGGATAAATGACTTTGCTGTTTATAATATGAATCCTGTTCAATTATTCCAATATTTTTTTCTGGTAAAGATTTAAATACAGCCTTAGCTACTGTGCTTTTTCCTGAACCTGTACCTCCTGTTATTCCTATTAATATAGGTTTACTCAATATAATCAGTCCTCTCTAGCCATTCTCATTATATCCCAAGGTTTAACAGCTTGTTTTATTTTTATTTTTATCTTCTGTTGTGGATGGGGTGCAACTTCTATTTCCTCTCCCTTATCATTCCACATATTTTCTATTCTTTGTGTGAAATGCTTTTTATTTGGTCCAAAAAACTCTACTTTATCACCTACAAAGAATCTATTTCTTTGTTCTACAGTAGCAATTTTTGATTCCTCATCATAATCTAAAACTAGTCCTATAAAACTAAAATTTCTAATATAAGTACTACTAGTATAAAGTTGATCTTCTTCTGTAGGTTTTCCAAAGTAAAAACCTGTAGTAAAATCTCTATAACTAGCTTTTTTAATTTCATCTAACCATAAATCATTATATACATAATTATCAGGATCTTCAAGATATTTATCTATTAATATCCTATATGATCTTACAATAGTTGCAACATAATAAGAACTTTTCATTCTCCCTTCAATCTTAAAACTACTAATACCTGCATCTACTAATTCAGGGATATGTTTTATCATACATAAATCCTTAGAGTTAAATATAAAGGTACCTTTCTCATCTTCAATAACAGGGTAATACTCATTTGGTCTTTGTTCTTCTACTAAATGATATTTCCATCTACATGCTTGAGCACATTCTCCTCTATTTGCATCCCTTCCAGTCATATAATTACTTAATAAACATCTCCCTGAATATGATATACACATAGCTCCATGAATAAATGCTTCTATTTCCATGTCCTTAGGAATATTTTTTCTAACTTCCTTAATTTCTTTTAATGATAATTCCCTTGCTAATACAGTCCTTTTAACACCATTATCATACCAAAACTTAGCTGTATTATAATTTGTGGTATTAGCTTGAGTACTTAAATGTATTTCCATATTAGGGGCAACTTCTTTGACTATGTTTAATACCCCTGGGTCTGCAACTATAACAGCATCAACACCCATTTCATTTAATTTTTCAACATATTCCGGTAGACCCTTTAAATCTTCATTATGGGCAATTACATTTAAAGTTACATATATTCTTTTATCTCTTTTATGGGCAAACCCTAATGCTTCTCTCATTTGATCTAATGAAAAATTCTTAGCTTGAGCCCTTAATCCAAATTTTTCTCCCCCTATATATACAGCATCGGCTCCATACATTATAGCCATTTTTAGTTTCTCTAAATTACCGGCTGGGGCTAATAATTCTATACTCATTATTTCTCCTCCTTTTTATAGGATATAGCTACTCCATCACCTACAGGTAATATACTAGTTTCTAAAATAGGATTATCTGATATATATTTTAAATATTCCCTCATTCTTCTAACTATAGTTTTCTTTCTTCTTACAACTAAATCATCATTAGCTACCATTCCTTTAAACAATACATTATCTGATACTATTACTCCACCTTTTTTAAGCATATCTATACAACTTGGTAAAAACTCCATATATTTTCCCTTAGCAGCATCTATAAAAATAAAATCGTATCTATTATTTATATTAGGTAAAATATTTTGAGCCTCACCTTCTAATAGATTTATCCTATTTTCTAAATTATATTTTTTTATATTTTCTTTTGCTAAATTTATCATATCTTCTCTTCTCTCTATTGTTGTCACTATACCTTCTTTTTCCATGGCATTTGACATTAATATAGCTGAATATCCTATTGCTGCACCTATTTCTAAAATATTTTTAGCTCCTTTTATTTTAATTAAAACATTAAGTAACTGTGCCACTTCATTATCAACAATAGGTATATGATTATTTATAGCATACTTATGCATCTCTTCTAAAAAAGTGGGAGGTTTAGGATTTACCTCCATTATGTAATCCTTTATATAATCCTTATTTATATTACTCATTTTTATCTCTCCTTAATTTACATCAAAAATACGTGGTTATACCACCACGTATTATATTTACCAATATTATAAACTAGATACTAATTATTATTCTTTGCTCTTAAATGGTCGCTATAATTAGTACTAAAAGTATGACTACCATCTCCATTTGAAACAAAATATAAATAATCTACATCTGCTGGATTAAGTGCTGCTAATATTGATTTTAAACCAGGAGATGCTATAGGTCCTGGCGGAAGCCCTTTATACTTATAAGTATTAAATTTAGACTCTATTTCAAGGTCATCATAGGTTAAATTTTCTTTTCTTTCTCCTAATACATATTGAACTGTTGCACAGGATTCTAAGGGCTTTCTTATTTTTATTCTATTATAAAAAACTGCTGCAACTAAATCCCTTTCTTTATCTATCATTGCCTCTCTTTCAACTATTGATGCTAATGTTATTAACTTATTTAAATTAAAATCATATTTTAATTCTTTATCCTTGATATGCTTATTATACACATTTTCAAACTCATTAAGCATTTTTTCTATAATTTCTTCTTCATCAGCACCTTTATATGCTTCATAAGTATTTGGAAATAAAAAACCTTCTAGGCTTAAATCATCTGAGATATCTTCTAAGAATTTAAACCTTTTTTTAAATTTAGATATATTTTCTGTTTCTTTTAAAAACTTTTCTTTATTAACTAATCCCTTTTTATCTAACCTTTGTGCTATTTGTTTTATTTCATAGCCTTCTGGGATTGTAAAGGTAATTGTATCCCTTGTTACTTTTCCCTTTACTAAAATATTTAAAATTTCTTTTGGTGTCATATTTGTATTTAAATTATATTTACCTGCTTTTAATAAGCCATCAACCTTTTCAAGTTTAGCCACTACTCTAAAAACCAAGCTGTTTCTTATTAAATTATTTTCCTCTAATATATTACCTATACTACTAGTAGTACTTCCCTTTGGAATATTTATTGTAACTTCCTTTGCACTTTCTCTTTGTGCCATAGGCTTAAGCTGTTTTTCTATATAAGCTTTACCAGCAAAATAAGAAGCTACAAATAATATTATAAGAATTACAATAAATCCTTTAATCCATGAATGTTTTTTCATCTTTTCATCACTCTTTTTCATAGTTTCCATTATTACCACCCCAAATTACCACTTATTTAATTATACAATTTCAAAGATAATTTTACAAGGTTTTCATTAAGTACCAATGAATATACAAAAGACCATACTTTTTTTGTATGGTCTTAACTTAATTATATCCTTTTATAAGCATATAAAACTATATTTCCAAATATACCTACAGCTAATAACTCCCCTAAGCCAATTCCTATTACAGTCGCTACATAAGGAACGTTATATAAAGCTGATATCCATATTGATACTATAAAAGCATTTAATATAACTGGTGGTAACATACCTAATATATTTTTTGGTATTTTTATATTTATATTAGAAACTTTACTAGTAAGATAGGCAGATATTAAAGTTACTAAGCTTCCACCTATAATATCTATTAATCCTGTTCCTGAGAAAGATAATAATATATTTCCTAATAAACATCCAATAAAAACACCAGGTATAGAAGCTGATTCTACCAACGGTAGTAAAACTAAAGCTTCAGCTATTCTAAACTGGATAGGCCCAAAAGCCATCATACCAAAGGGAATTTCTAAAGCTATTAATATAACATATAAAGCTGCTATAATTCCCGCTTTTGTTAAATATTTAGAGTTCATATTTCCTCCTTTGTTATATATCTATTATTCATTTAGAGAATTCACATCAATAGATTCCCCCATAATCTTATATACATCATTCATCATCTGAGTAAATCTCATTTCAGCCTTGAAAAAATTATTAATATCTGGATTAGACATTACTATTTCTTCAAGTTTTTTTACTTCTTTCATCTTTTCATTACTTACCTTATTCCCTGACATCTTTTCCATTTGTATTTCCATAGCTTTTTTTCTAAAATCCTCAAACATCTCTTTAGTTTGCTCATTTGAGTATACATTTTTTTGTCTTTTATTAAATTCTTTATATTCCTCACTATTTTTTATAGCTTTAGATAATGTATGGGCTGCATCATATACATTCATTTTACCCCTCCTAGATTGTTTTCTATAAATATATGTTTATTTTCTATAAGTATTAATAATAAACTATATATTTATAAAAATAGGGACTAAAATTGGTACAGCAGTCGATAAAACTACTCCTGTTATAAAAGAAACTATTGCTGTTTTAGGATTAGTAGATTTTGAAATAACAGGAAGTGAAGTATCCATAGCAGTAGCTCCAGCTGGTGCAATACTTTCTATATCTCCTATGTATTTAGCAATTAATGGAATACTAATAAGAGCTATTATTTCCCTTACAACATTAGAAATAAAAGCAAGGGCACTTAATTCTGAGGAATAATCTGCTAGTATCATTGCTGATAGAGTATACCAGCCAAATCCAGCTCCTATTGCCCCTGATTCATTAAACGGTATACCAAGTATAAAACCTGCTATTATACTTCCAAATAAACTTCCAATGATTATCATTATAGGAATTAATAAAATTTTCAAACCCATTTTTTTAATCTTTGTTATAACTTCTTTATTTTTTCCTATCTCAATTCCAACAAAGAAAAGTAACAAACATAAGCCTATATCAATTATTAATCCTGTTGATGTTAATATTGATTCAGGTAATAAAAAATATCCTGTGAAAATTCCTATAACTACAGCTAAAATAATTTTAAGACTCACCTTTATATCCCACCTTATCTGTTTCTTTAAAAGCAACCATTCTTACTAACTTTACAAATAATACACTAAAAAATATTGAAAACACAGAAATTATGATTGCTTGAAATCCTAACTTTAAAAATGAATTAATTACTTTTTCATCTACACCTATTCTTATTCCCATAATAAAAAGTAAAAATAATAAACTAATACTTTGTAAAGTATTTAACCTAGATAATATTTTTTTACTTATTAAATCCTTATATCCAAGTATAGCCCCTAGTAATAAGATTGATAAATATAAAATTAACCTAAGATTCAAAATAAAACCCCCTTTATCTTTCATATATATTATATAAAAAACATCTATAAATACAAACAGAAAAGTCGTAGTTTTAACTACGACTTTAATCTATACTTCCATTATAATTGGTAATATCATTGGATTTCTCTTAGTCTTTCCATATAAGTAATTTCTTAGTGAATTTCTTATACTTGATTTAAGAGTAGACCAATCTGTTATTTGTTTTTTCTCACATTCTCTTAAAACATCTCTTACTACTTTTCTTGCTTCGTCCATTAAATCTTCTGATTCCCTAACATATACAAAACCTCTTGATACTATATCTGGCCCAGATACTACTTTACCCTTTTCTTTAGTAATTGTAACAACAACTACTAACAAACCATCTTCTGAAAGATGTTTTCTATCTCTTAATACTATATTTCCTACATCTCCTACACCTAAACCATCAACTAATATATTACCTGAAGGTACCTTCTTTCCTAATTTAGCATTATTCTTTGTAAATTCAATTACTGAACCATTTTCAGCTATAAAAACATTTCCTTTCTTAACGCCCATTTCTTCAGCTAACTGTGCGTGTCTTTTTAAATGTCTATATTCACCATGAACAGGTATAAAATATTTAGGTTTAAGTAATGAGTGAATTTGTTTTAATTCCTCTTGACAAGCATGCCCTGATACATGGACATCTGCTAATGATTCATAAATTACTTCAGCACCCTTTTTAAATAGTTGATTTATTACCCTAGAAACCGTTTTTTCGTTTCCTGGTATAGGTGTTGCTGACATTATTACTAAATCACCAGCTACTAATTCCATCTTTCTATGATCAGAAGATGCTAGCCTTGATAGTGCTGACATAGGTTCTCCTTGACTTCCTGTTGTAATAACTACAACTTTATTGCTTGGGTAGTTATTCATATTGTTAATATCTATTAAAGTTCCTTCTGGTATATCTAAATACCCTAAATCTCCAGCTACTTTAACTACATTAACCATACTTCTTCCTGATACAACAACTTTTCTATCCACTTTAACTGCTGCATTTATTATTTGCTGTATTCTATGGACATTTGATGCAAAAGTTGCTACTATGATTCTTTGTTTTGCAGTCATAAATATTTCATCAAAAGTAGCTCCTACAGTCTTTTCTGAC
>VEND01000086.1 GCA_009711765.1 Bacillota bacterium
CACTATTAGTATGCATTGTACTTAATACTAAATGTCCTGTTATTGCACTTCTTATGGCAATTTGTGCTGTTTCTGTATCTCTTATTTCCCCTATCATAACTATATCTGGGTCTTGTCTTAATATTGACCTTAATCCATTAGCAAAGGTAAGACCTGCTTTTTTATTAACTTGGACTTGATTTATTCCATCAAGCTTATATTCTACTGGATCTTCCACTGTAACTATATTTTTATCAATATTATTAAGTTCTCTTAAAACTGTATATAAAGTTGTTGTTTTACCACTGCCTGTTGGACCTGTAACTAGTATTACTCCATGGGGATTATGAATAATATTATTAAAACGAGTTAAATTTTCCTTTGTAAATCCTAATTCATCCTTAGATAGTAAAAAACTACTTCTATCAAGTAATCTCATAACTACTTTTTCTCCATAAACAGTAGGTAGTGTTGATATTCTTAAATCTATACTTCTGCCTTCAATATTAACTTCTATACGTCCATCTTGAGGTATTCTTTTTTCTGCAATATCCATATTACCCATTATCTTAACCCTTGTTATTATTGCTGAGAAAGTAGATTTTGCAGGTGACATTATTTCTTGTAATTGTCCATCTACTCTAAATCTTATTCTCACATGATATTTAAAGGGTTCTATATGTATATCACTAGCCTTAGACCTAACAGCCTGTTTTATAAGGGAATTAACTAACCTAACAGCCGGTGCATTAGATATATCTTCATTAACCACATCATTTTCTTCTACTGTTTGGTGTTGTTTATTAAAATCTTCTAATGCCTTTTCAGCGCTTTTATTACTATAATAAAACTCTATAGCCCTTTCTATATCATCCTTTGTTGATATAACAGGTTGTACATTTAAATCCGTTGCTATTTCAATATCATCAACTGCATATATATTTAACGGATCATCCATAGCTACAGTTATTGTATCACCTTTATATCTAACTGGTATTACATTATGTCTCCTTGCTAAATTTTCTGGAATTAAATTAGGAACTTTAGTTTCTATTTCATAGGTTTGTAAATCAATTTTAGGTATTCCTAGCTGAAATTCTAAAACTTCTATTATATCAGTTTCAGTTACAAACCCACTTTCTACTAAAACTTCTCCTAATTTTTTTTTAGTAATCTTTTGCTTTTTTAAAGCTTCATTTAACTGTTCTTTTGTTATCTTTCCTACTGATACTAAAAGATCTCCTAGTCTCATTTTATCTTTAGGCATCAAATCACCCACTTTTTAATATAATTAATTATTCTATATTTTCTGAATATATCCTTCTTTTATTATTTCATTTTTTATTAAATTTGTCATTTAACCATATCTCTTCATTTATTAATCTTTGTTATCAATGTTTAAATATTACCTATAATATTATAGCCACTTTAATTAGCATTAATCAGTAATTATTTATTTTATATATTATATCATATAAAATTTCACATTGTTTAATGGTTAATAGGCATTTGATAGTATTTAGATACTTACTATTAAATAATATTTACTTCTCCTAATATTAAAACATATTTTTGTTTAATTTATATTAAATTATTTATAGAGTCTAATTTTAATTTAAAAAAGAAAATAAAAAAGACCCCGAAGGGTCTATTCTTACTGTCTTCTTAATGCTTCTACAGGTGGTACAGAGGATGCTGAAATAGCTGGATAAACTCCAAATAATAAACCTGAAGTTAAAGCTACTACAGTCGCTACCTTTATTGCCTTTAAATTTATAGCCGTTTCGAATCCATAACTTGCAAATACCTTCATTCCCCATATACCTGCAACTATACCTGCAATACAACCAATTATACTAACATATAAAGCTTCTAGTATAAATTGAAATAATAAATCGCCTTGCTTTGCTCCTAGTGCTCTTCTTACACCAATTTCTTCAGTTCTTTCAGTTACAGCAACTAACATTATATTCATAATACCTAATCCTCCAACTAGTAAAGAAACTGCTGCAATACCTCCTAAAAGAAGTGTCATAACTCTATTTGCCTTATCTGCTTCTTCTACAAGTTGATTTAAACTAGTTATACTAACTAAATCTTCCCCTGTTCCAGGTAATTTTGGCTTACTTGGTTTAGGTTTTGGATTTGGATTAGGACTTGGATTTGGTGAAGTCGGTTTATCTCCGCCTTCATTTTGATTTCCATTACCAGAAACCGGTGTTGGTGCACTTTGGTCTATACCAAGTTTTCTTTTCATAATTCTTCCTAACTGAACTACTGAAAGGTCAGCTTCTTCCTTTGAACCAGCTTTACCCCAAATTTCATCCACTGTTCTTTTTTCTGCTATCTTTTGAGCTGAAGTATATGGTATAACAATCTTATCGTCTATACCGTCTGCTTTACCACTACCTTTTTTTTCTAAAACTCCTATTATTCTATAACTTTCTCCATTAAGATAGATAGACCTTCCTACAGGACTTCTACCACTTAATAAATTCACTCCCATATTATAACCTAAAACAACAACTGGAGAACGCTGTTTTACATGAAGATCTGTAAAGAAATGACCTGATAGTAACTTATGATCCCTAATTTTAGGAAATTCATCATTAACACCTAGGACATTTACTTTTCCCCTAGCCCTTTTCCATTTCATAATAGTTTTAGTCTGAACTACAGGACTAGCTATTTCTAAGCCATCAACTCTTTCAACTAATTCATTAGCCTCTTCAGGCTTAAATTCTACAGATGGATCATGGGCTTTTACAGTAATAACATTAGAGCCTAGACTTTTAAATTGTTCCACAACTGCCTGTCTTGCTCCTTCTCCTATACCCATAAGACTTACAACAGAAGCAACTCCTATAGCTACTCCTAAAATAGTTAATGCTGATCTTAAGGGTTTAGATAATATACCATGGGCTGCCATTTTTGCAGTAAACCATATTCTAACAAAGAAGGAGAATATAGTATTTTTCTTAGCCAATTATATTACCTCCTTATTTGTCACTTTCTCCATTTTCCCCATTATCTCCATCGCCAGAATCATCACCATTACTTGGCATCATAGTATCATCTGATTTAATATGTTGACTTGGTAATAAATCTGCACTACTACCTGTTATTACCTTATCTCCTACTTTTACACCACTTTTAATTTCGGCGTATCTATCATTCATTAATCCTATTTTCACTGGAGTTAATTTTACAGTTCCATTATCTTTTAAAACTTCTACCATAGATTTTCCATCTTCCTCAAATACTGCTTCTAAAGGTACCAATGGAACATCCTCAGCACTTCCTGCTTTGATATATGCATTTGCTTGCATTCCAGGTCTTAATTTAGGTCCACCTTCTACTTTTATATCGACATCAAATTTAGTAATACCATTTTGTTCTTGTCCCCTAGTTGAAACCCTCGTAACTTTACCTTTATAAATTTTACCTGGAATAGCATCTACTGTAACCTTTACTTCTGCATCTTGTTTTACATTAACAACATCAATATCATCTACTTGTACCCATAATCTCATTTCTTTAGTATCAAATATTGAACCTATATATCTTCCTGGAGAAGTAGTTTCTCCTTCTTCAACATTTAAATAACTTATTACTCCATCCATTGAAGCAGTAACGTCCATTTGATCTACTTTAGCTTGTAATTCAGTAATTTCTGTATTTAATTTTCTTATTTTTTCTTGTTGCTCTCTTATTTTATCTTGCATATCCGTTCCTGCCATGGAAACTATAGAATCTCCTTTTTTTACTATTTCCATGTTATGGACAAATACTTGAGTAACTATACCATCTGCTCTAGTATTAATTCTTTTCTCATCTATATAACTTGTAACATTTCCTTTATAAGTAAAGAAATTAACTGATATATTATCTTCATCCGTCGATAATCCAACTCTAGGTGTCATTCCCGGTTGTACTAATCCTGGATTTTCACCCTCTATTGTTATCCAATATACAAATCCATTAGGGTTACCATTTTTATCTTTATTAGGTGCTTTATTTGGATTTACTTCAGTTATTTTTGCTTCATTAAACCCAGAAAAATTATCAAATCCTAAGACAACCTTTTGACCTTTTTTAACTTTTTTAATTTCTGTTGGGGTTAATTTAGCCCTTACTACAAATTTTGAATCATCAACTATTTTACTTACTGTTACTCCTGATTCTAACTCCATACCTTCCTCAGCGGTTAATTCTGTTATCCTACCACCTATAGGTGCCTTTATAGTAACACCATCGGAAGGATTAATTGTATGGATTTTATCTATTGAGACCCCTGTCATTGAAGCTAAATATTTTCTTTCAGCTTTTAATTCTTCCCTTTTGGCTTCGATTTTTGTTTCAAGGTCTGGAGATTTTAATCTTGCAACTAAATCACCTTTATTTACAACATCACCATCTTCTACTAAAACCTTATCAATTATATAACTTATAGAATTTCCACCATATCTATCTCCTGGTACTCTTATACCGCCTCCATGGCTTCCACTTACTCTTCCTGATGTTTCTACTCCTACTGATATATCTCCCTTTTCTACTTCTTCTGTTGAATATACAGGACCTTTAGTTTCTTTAGTTTCTGGTGGCATAAGCTCTTTATATGCATACATTCCACCACCTAATACGATTGCTAAAATAATTACTATCATAAATACTCTTTGTAACATTAAGACACCCCCAAATTATTTATTCGCTAGATTTTTTTCTACTTTTTCTACTTTCTCAATTTCTCCATCTAGAAGATGAAATATTTTACTTCCATATAATGCAATATCCCTTTCATGGGTAACTTGTACTATAGTAATACCAAGTTTTTTATTTAATCTTTGGAATATAGACATTATATTTTCTCCAGTATGAGAGTCTAAAGCACCAGTAGGTTCATCTGCTAATATTACAGATGGATTACTTGCAATTGCTCTAGCTATTGCTACCCTTTGTTGTTCTCCTCCTGATAATTGAGAAGGTAGATGTTTCATTCTATCTTTTAATCCTACTGCTTCTAATGCTTTTTCTGAATTTTTCTTTCTTTCTGCCCCTAACATACCTTGATATATTAAGGGTAATTCAACATTTTCCCTTGCACTTAAATTAGGTAATAAATGAAACTTTTGAAACACAAAGCCTATAAACTCATTACGTATATCAGCTAATTTGCTATCCTTTAAATTTTCTACATGCATATCACTGATTTTATATGTACCATCTGTTGGTAAATCTAAACACCCTACAATATTAAGTAAAGTAGATTTCCCTGATCCAGAAGGACCCATTATTGATACAAACTCGCCATCTTCTATGGCTATGTCAACATTTTTTAATGCGTCAACTTTTATTTGTCCATTTTTATAACTTCTTCCTATATTTTTTAAATCCAATAAAGCCATATCTTCCCTCCTTTACAAAACACTTACTTATTTAGACACTCTTTTCTTAAAATAAGTTCCAAAAATAATAAAAACAATTCCATTTATTTCATCCCCTATAATTATAACACTCAAATTTCCAATGTCAATTTATTTGTATAATTCCATAAAATAACATTGTTTATCATTTATGATAAGATTAAATATGATATTATAATAAATTTTAGTTACTGTAATTATTCAATAAAACTTCTTTTAAATTCTTTATATCTATCATAACTAAATAAAGCATCTTCATTAATTCCTTTAAATATTATTTTATAACTTTTTTGTCCACAAGGGACTATCTTTTCTATAAAATTAATATTTACAATATAGCTTCTATGGGTTCTAAAAAATGTATTCTTATCTAATTTTTCTAATATGGGTTAATAATTCATAAGTTTCTATTCTTTTATTCAGACTATGTATAATCGTTTTATTTTGTAATCTATCAATAAAAATTATTTCGTTATAATCTATGAAGTTAATTTGATTATTATAGCTAAAGATTAACCTATCCATTTAACTTCTCCTTTTTTCGATAAATTCGGATTATTATACTAAGTTGAGTATATCACGTTTTGTAATATATGTTAATATTTGTTTATTGCATTATAATAAAATAGTACTTGCCTATTAATAATAAACTTTTTAATCAATTATTTTTCCTTTTTAACATAAAATTTATTATTTTTAACTGCTAGTTTTAAAGAATTTTCATAGGCTCTTTTTAATAAATCCCGTTCTTTATTATTCCCACCTTTATATATTGGACCTACTGTATGTATAACATATTTACTTGGAAGTTTACCTGCAGTTGTAATTTTTGCTTCTCCAGTTGGACATCCCCCTATGCTTTTACATTCTTTTAAAATATTTTTTCCACCTGCTTTATGTATTGCACCATCTACTCCACCACCTCCTAAGAGAGTATTATTAGCTGCATTTACAATAGCATCCACCTTAACATTAGTGATATCTCCTTTTATGATTTTAATCCTCTCATTAAAATATTCAATCATATAATCACCCCTCGTATAATATAACAAAGATTTTATGCAAAACAAAAGACTGGGATAACCCAGTCAAATCCTATAACGCACTTTCTGATGCCGGAGTAAGTATTTTGATGTTATCTTCAGGTTTCTCAATAGTATTTATAGATTTTACAGTAGTCATGTTAATCCCTGCTATAATTATAAAAGTTACAAATACACCTAATAATACTATAAAAGTTACTGCCTTTTTCAAAAGTATTACCTCCAATCTATCTAATAATTAATACTTTATAGTTTATTATATGTATTAAATTCAAATACTAAACATAGAATTTTGATTATTAATTAAATAAATATGTTTTCTTGTATACATTAATGAATATAGAATCCTAAATAGAAAAAAACTAATAAAAATCTTCGAGGAGGTTTAAGCATGGAAGTTATATATAAATCACTAGTTCTTATATTTTCTGGTTTAGTTTTACTTAGAATATCAGGAAGAAAATCTATATCACAAATGACAATATCACAAACTGTAGTAATGATATCAATAGGATCAATAATTATACAACCTATTATTGAAACAAGTATGCTAAGAACAATAACCGCTGCAAGTATTTTTGTAGTATTTATGATTTTGGTTGAATATTTGCAAGTAAAATTCGATTTTATAGAAAAATTAATAACAGGTAAGAGTAAAGTTATTATAGAAAACGGTAACATAGTATCAGAAAACTTAAAAAAATTAAGAATGACAACTGACCTTTTAGAAATGAGGCTACGTCAAAAGGGAGTTGAAAACATTTCTGATGTAAAAACCGCAACTTTAGAAGTTAATGGTCAAATTGGATATGAGTTGAAAAGACACGCTAAACCCTTAACCATAGGTGAATTTGAAAAGTTGATGGGATTATACTTTAATAGTCAACCAAAGGATTTAAAAGGAAATATTTTTGATGAGGTTAAAACAAAACAACACAATAAAGATACTCCTTCCCACTTGCAATAACATTAATAAAAGGGATAGATGTTTATAAATATCTATCCCTTTTACATTTATTAAAATTTGCTAATTTCATTTATAACCTTTAAAGTATGCTTACTTAATTCTTTTTTATTATTTTTTAATAATCTAAAATATAAACTTCTTAAAAAATTCTTCACATTTAAGTGTATTATATTATCCTCAGGTAATTTTTCTATTTTTCTAAATTCATTAAAGCTATTAATCCAATCTATAATTTCTTCTGTCTGTATAATTTTTCTTTCTGATACCGCTTTAACGGCTGTAACCATACGTTCATCCTCTTCATTTACATAAGTATAATTATTTATACAGATTTTATTTTTTATTACATTTAAAATTTCTTTTAACTTTTTATTATTTATTTCTCCACTCTTTGCTAACTCATCTAGGCCATCAGCTGCATGGGCAACACCATGGGCCCAACCTTTCTTTTTAACATATCCTCTTAAATCCTTTTCTTCTTTTATGTACTTAACTAATTTTTCATATATTTTTTCTAAATTTTCAGTTGATAAGAAATTATTTTGTCTATGTTTATATATTATAGGCGGTAATATTAAAACAGAAAACGTCCTTGTAAAAACAGAATCTCCTTTTTCTCCTATTTTGTAAAAAATATGATTTTCATCTAATACTATATTTAATATTTCTAAGATTTGTTCTTTAGTTAATATATCATTTATTATCCAAGTGGCTAATGTTGTATAGATTAAATTATCCCTCAATTCGCTATCTAAATCTCCTATATTATCTACCATAACTAAGCTTAATTTAAAAGGATTGTCCCCTTTAATTACCTTATAGTCATTTTCCTTAATTTCAATTAGCTTACTTTTTAATTCCTTTTTATTCACAACACATCCCCCTTTTATTTTAAAATTTATAATTTCTATAAGTACTTATTTCAATAAAAAGTTTCCAAATACATTTAGGATGCAATATATTATAATTAAATATTCTTCTTTACTTAACTTTTTGCCTTTCTTGATTTTTTTTATTTCTTCGTTACCCTCAGAAATAGACTTAGCAGTTTTCTTTGCATATATTCTTTCCTGATAACTTGATGATTGAGAAGTAGAACTACCAACCATACTAGAATCTCCTATATCAAAATTTATTTCATCTTTAAATTTAAATGCTAATAAACAAAATGATAATATAGTCCATATAATAAAAAAGGTCTGTATATCTTTATGTCCTATAACTATATATGAAAGAATTTCAATTATCCCAAAAATTATTAATTTAATCATTTGAAATGCTCCCTTGTTTTGGTTTTTAACGAGATAGTAAATTTATTGATTGCACATTCCATATTATACCATATATTCCTTACTATTCAAACTTAAAATTATTTAATGAATTTAATTAGGCTACTTACTAACTTACATTTTCATTAATTAAAAAAAGTGACTAAAAGTCACTTTTTCTAAATCTTATAAACTTTTGTTACCTCTGTTAATTTTTTTACTAAATCGTCTAACCCCTTTATTGATGCTGCAATTTCTTCAATAGAAGCTGTTTGTTCTTCTGAAGATGCGCTAATTTGCTGAGTACCTGCTGCTGCTTTTTCAGCCACTATTGATACGTTTTTAGTAGAATCTAAAACTTCGTTTTTAGCTTTATCAATGTTTTTTATATCATAATTTAGGCCTCTTATTTGTTCGGTAACAGTTTTTATTGTTGTTTTTATGTCATCAAAAGAATTTTTTGTATCTTCTAGTGACTCACTTGCATTTGTTACTATTTCCTCTGCACTTTCCATGGTTTTATTAGAATCATTAATTACCCTTTGTATATCTTCAATAATTACCTTTATTTCTTTAGTAGCTTTTGAAGATTCTTCTGCTAAATTTCTAACTTCATCTGCTACAACTGCAAACCCTTTACCATGTTCTCCTGCTCTAGCAGCTTCAATTGCTGCATTCAATGCAAGTAGATTTGTCTGCTCTGAAATATTACTTATAGTATCTAAAATATTGCCTATTGTATCTGATTTTTTAGATAAATTTTTAATGTTAGCTGATACATTATCCGTAGCTTCTATATTTTCATTAAACTTTTCTTCTAAGTCTTTTATTGAATTTGATCCCTTTATGTTTTTATCTTTAACTATATTAGTACTTTCAATTGTCACTTTTAATTTTTCCTTTATATCCTTTATACTATTTGCTAACTTATCAGTAATTTGTAATGTCTTATTACTTTCCTTAGCTTGATTATCTGCTCCTATAGCTATATCCTGAACAGTCTTTGATATTTCTTCACTTGAAGCACTAAGCTCTTCTGAAGAACTAGTTAATGCTTCTGAGGAATTCTTTAATTGTATTGAGGTATCTTTAATATTATAAGTCATATCTTTTATCTTAGTGACCATATTATTAAAGTTTTTTCCTAAAACACCAATTTCATCTTTAGAACTTACCTTTACCCTAGCCGTTAAATCCCCCTTAGCAACTTCATTCATAATATTTATTAATTTGTTTATAGGTTTTGTTATGCTTTTGCTAAATAAAAAAGCTACTATTAAAGCAAACAAAAGTGCTATCAAAATAGTTATTAAAGTTATTTTAAAAGAAGCATTTTTTAAATCTATTAAAGAAGAAATATCCCTTTTTATACCTACCATTCCTATAACTTTAGTTTCTGTTGGATCCTTTAATGGATAATATAACGTCACATATTTATTATTTATATTTTTAAAATTTTCTCCCTTACTAACCCTTGTAAAAATACTTTTATCTTTAAGGGACTTTCCAATTTTATTTTTATCTATTTCACTGGATGTCATTATTAACTTATCATCTATGTAGATATTTAATTCTCCTGAAATAGTATTACTTATATCTGTTAAAAAATCGTCATTAAGTCCTAATTGTAAAGTACCTAGAACCCTACCTTCAGATTTTATTGGTAAAATTGCTCTAACTGCCAAACCACTTTTTCCAAATTCAAACCCAGCTACTTCTTTACCTTCTAAAGCAGCTTTTATTGATTTATTATTACTTTTGTCATCTCCATACTTACTTCCGTGTGCTCTTAAAAAGACTACTCCATTACTATCACCAAATTCTAATACCTTTATATTATGCTCTTCTTGTAATCTATTAAATATAGGTTTTACTTTTTGTTTTAATAAATATCTATCTTTATTTTTAAAGGCTTTTATAACTTCTTTATTCTTTAAATATCTTTTCCCTAAATTTAATAACTTTTGTTCTTTTTTATTTAACTCATAAATTACAACTGCTTCATCTTTTTTCATTGAATCATCAAACATACCATCAATATTACTTTTACTTTTATTATAAAGTACAAAAGATCCAAATATAATAGGCATAATAGCCACAAATGTTAGTATAATAAATAATTTTGTCTTTAAGTTCATTTTAATCTTCTTCATAATGTCAAGTCCCCCCATTTTTTATGTCTATAAACTTATAATCTAATGCCATCCCAATAAATATTAAAATTTAGTCTCAATCTTTCATATGTAAATAACCTACTATTAAATGACAAAACATAACTTCCTTCAATAAGAGTACAATATGAATATATTAAATCTTCAATATCCATATTTTTAATTTTACCTTCTAAAATTCCCTTTTGAAATGTTTCTTTTAAAATTATCAACATATTATCATTAAATTTTTTCATTCTTTTTTTTAACTTATTTCTTAAAGAATAAGTTTGAAAAAACATTATATTACTCCACAATCCCATAATTATTTTATTTTTAGAAAAATATTTTAACCCTTTTTCTAATAATTGGAATAATATTATTTCAGTCTCCTCATACTTCACTTCATTATATACTTTTTGAATATAATTAGTAAACGTATCTAATTCTTTATTAAGAACTGTAAAAAACAGTTCTTCTTTACTGGAAAAATGAGAATAAATTGAAGGTTTTTTTATACCAACTTCTTTTGCAATTTCTGATAAACTAGTAGCTTCATAACCCTTTAAAGCAAATAATTTAAGTGCCTCTTGTTCAATATTTTTTGCAGACATGTTTATCACCTCCCCTTGCTACCTAACGGTAGGTAGTATAGTAAATTACTTCTACATATATTTCCAAAACCCTTTTTTTTATATTTAAATAAAAAAACCTGAAGAAATCTTCAGGGAATAAAAATATAATTAAATTTATTTAATGTTTAGTTCTATCCTTTGTTTTTAAATATTTTGGTCTCAATTTTATTAAATTTATATCACCTAATATATAATTTTTAAAATCATTTAGATTAAAAGGTGCCATTGGAGAAAAATAAGGAACTCCGAAACTTGTTGATGAAACTAAATTAATTATTATTAGTGTATACCCCATAACCAATCCGAATAACCCGAAAACTCCAGTTATAAAAATCATAAAGAATTTAAAGATCCTAATAGCATTTAATATTGTATAATCAGGAGCTGCAAAGGATGCCATTGTAGATAATGAAACTATAATTACCATTAGGGGACTAACTAAACCAGCTGCCACAGCAGCCTGACCTATTACTATTGTTCCCACTATACCAATAGCAGGACCAATTTGTTTTGGAAGTCTTATACTAGCTTCTCTTAATAGCTCAGAAACCCCTTCCATAAGGGTTGCTTCTACTAATGCATTAACAGGAACTGTAACCCTTGAAGTTGCAACCGCTAAAATAAATTGAGGTGGCAATATATCTGAATGAAAACCTACAACAGCAACATACAATGCAGATAATACTAAAGATAATGTAATCGATAAATATCTTAAAAACTTAGTAAATACTGCTAGGTATATATTATCATAATGATCATCCCCAGAATCTAGAAAATCTCCAAAGGTTTGAGGCATAATTAAGGCTAGATTACTGCCTTCTACTAAAACACAGATTTTCCCCTTTAAAATATTAGCACAGGCTGTATCCGACCTTTCTGCTATACCTACATGGGGAAATATATTAAATACATTATCAACAATTAACTTTTGAACATATCCTGACTCCATAATACCATCTACATCAATTTGATCTATTCTTTTTTTTACTTCCTTTACATAACCTTCGTTTGCTATATCTTTCATATATAATACTGAAACAGATGTTTTAGTTCTTCTCCCTACTATATGATTATCAATCTTTAATGCCTCATCTTTTAATCTATATCTTATTAAGGAAAGGTTAGTTTGAAAATTCTCAGTAAAAGCATCCCTAGGTGCCTTTAGTGATGTTTGAATATCAGGAGCCTCTACACTTCTTTTTTCAACCTTTGATGTATTAGCTATTATATAACTTTTCTCCCTAGGTATTATTATTACTGACTTTCCATTTAATACATAATTAATAATACCATCTTCATCATCATCAATAGATATATCATCTATATATATTACTGAACTTACTATCTCCTCTATTGAAAGTCTATCTTCTTTAAATTGAAGCAAAGGTTTAATAATGCTACTAGATATTAAATCCCTATCTGTAAGTTGTTTTATATATATTATAAATATTTCATTATTATTTATAACTACCCTTCTAGTAGAAATTCCAATATCTTTTTGTTTCACTTCTTCAAGTTTTTTTATAAAGTTTTTATTATTTTTAAATTTTTTCATAACATTCACCCTTAATATTTCTGTTTTGCACTAGGATCAGATAAATTCATATTTATAATCTTAGATTTTACATTTACATTTACTTTTATTTCTGGATATTCCTTTGACCAATCTATTTTTTTATAAACCTTAGGAAAATCTGCTCTGAAATATTTTGCAAAACTAAATATATCACATTCAAATTCTTTTTGAGATCTTTTTATTATATCTGTAATATATTTTTTTACTATGTTTGAAATCTTTTTTTCTAGTAATTTCTTTTCTTTATCATTTATTGGCTCAACATAATATTGATACTGTAATTGATTTTTTAATTCTAAATCTACATTTATTATAGGTTTACCTTCTTTATATTCTGATTTTATTTTTCTATCTCCTATTTTAATTCTAAATGAATATTTATTTTCTTTATCATTTTCTAAAGTAACAATTTCAGTAAATACAGGATCTTCTGCTAATAAATATAATATACCTTCAGAATTTTTAACATCAACTGTATCTATTAACTTTGACTCTTTCATAATAGCAAGACCTAAATACTTTATAGATTCTTGAGATTTTCCTATGTAGGGAAGAATATAACCTACATCTCCTAATGAAATATCTGAAAGTATTTCTCCAACCTTAGGATAAAGAGCTGTTCCCTTTTCTGATAAAAATGTCATCATATCTTCTATTAAAAACCCTACAGATAAACTTTTCTTAACTTTAGTTTGTATTAATTCACTAGCAGGTTCTCTACTTACCACAGTTAAGAGGGTTTTTCTATAATCATACATTTTATTAATTCTATTCATATAAGGTTCTACACCCTCTTTTGCATAATTAGGACCAAAAACTACAACCCTTGTAGCACTTAAAAAAGTAGGAAAAGGACGTCTTGAATCATAATCAACCCTTGCAAATTCAAATGTTTTTCCATATGATAAATCTTTATATATGTCTTGTTTTGATGCTTTTGCTTCTCCAGCCTCTGGTACAAGCCTTGCAACCTCTGTAGCAAATTCAACATTTCCCTTAATACGGTCTACACCCACTGTTATTACTATACTTCTTTTATCTATATCATTATAATCCCAACATCCTGTTAATATTAAAGATGGAATAACTAATATTATTAAAATTTTGCTATAATTTCTGAGCATTTGTTTTCACCTTCATTATAATAAATTAGTAAAATATTTTAAAAAGTACTATTTATATATTATTTTTCATTATTAGGATATCCAAGATATATGATTATATTAGTAAAAACCATAGTTATTAACTATCTATCTTTATTTAATACAAAATACTTTTTATGCATATATATATTGTATAAAATTACTAGTTATTTTTCTTAACCTTCATTACAATTAGTAATATTAACGGTATTATAATTATAGGTATTAAACCTAAATAAGAACTTAAATCTAACAAATATTGTATTTGATCAAATGTTTTTGGTAACTGTGATACAATTAAAGATATTAGCATTATAATAAATGCAAGGAAATTATAATTAATTTTTTTAAATATTTTATTAGTAAAAAAAACTGTTCCATACCCCATTATAGTAACAGTACAAAATATAGACATTATCCATAAACTTAAAAACAATCCATCAAGCCTTTCTAAAAATTCCAACCAAACAATATCTACTCTTCTTACTGTTGCTATTAATGCATCCCAATAATGTACAATATCATCTATACCCATTACAGATATACATGCTTGAACTTCTATTATGTATAAAAGTCCAATAAAAGCAATCATCAATGTTGTATACTTATAAACATTTTTATTCTTTTTTTTATTAAAGGGAATAAATGTAAGTATTTCTATACCTAGAAAGGGTAATATTGTAGCTAGCGGAAACTTTAAATATTGTTTGATTTCACCTGTTCCAAATATAGGCCTTATATTAATAATATTTCCCCGGGTAGATATAAGGAAAAATATAAATATATATCCTACAATAATTAAAACTCCATAAAATTCACATAGCCTTGCAATCCCCCTTAAACCCTTTACTAAAGCATAATATGTAACAATATAAAAAATAATGCTTAAGGCTATAGAAGGAGTATTAATTAATATAGTAAGCCTTATTACTTCACTTGCTATTCTAATTGCATAAGTAAAAAACATAAATAGATATACTATATAAAATATAACAAATATATATGTAATTGTTTTACCTACTAACTCTTCACTATATTCATAAAGTGTTTTTCCATGATTTTCATATCCAAGATATGTTATTATATAAGTAAATATAATGGCAATAATAGTTCCAATTATTATACCTATCCATGCCCCTGTACCATATTCCTCAGCAATTCCTTTAGGTAATCCTAAAATTCCATAACCAACTATTTCACCAAATAGTATAAAAGCAATTTGTCTATTTGTAATTGACTGATTCATATTCATCCTCCTACTTAAGGTTACATCTCAAATGTTATATTAAAGATAATTAGTACTTTTGTTTTGCATTTGGATCGGAAAAATTCATATTTATAATCTTTGATTTTACATTTACATTAACTTTAATATTTGAGTATTCCTCTGACCAATCTATATTTTTATATACCTTAGGAAAATCAGCCCTAAAATATTTTGCAAACCTGAATATATCGCATTCAAATTCTTTTTGTGATTTTTTTATAATTTCTAAAATGTAATCTTTCACCATATCTGAAATCTTTTTTTCTAAAACCTTCTTTTCATTATCAGTTATTAAACTTTCATAGTATTGATATTGTAATTGACTTTCCAATTCTAAATCTATATTAATTATAGGTTTTTTATTTATATAATCTGCTTTTATTTTCCTTTTTCCTATTTTCACCCTAAATGAATACTTATTATCACCTTTAGTAATGATTTCTGTAAAAACAGGATCCTCTGCTAATAAATATAGTATACCTTCTGAATTTTTAACATCAACTGTAGCGATTAATCTTGAATCTTTCATTATTGCAAGTCCTAAATATTTTATGGAACCCTGCTCTTTTTCCTATAAAAGGTAATAAATACCCTACCTCCTCTAATGATATATCTGAAAGTGTTTCTCCAACCTTAGGATATAAACCTATTCCCCTTTCAGATAGAAAAGTCATCATATTTTCTATTAAAAAACCAACAGAAATACCCTTTTTAACTTTAGTTTGTATTAATTCATTAGAAGGCTCTCTACTTACCACAGTTAATAGGGTTTTTCTATAGTCATACATCTTATTTATTCTATTGAGATAAGGCCCTATACCCTCCTTTGCATAATTTTGACCAAAAACTACTACTCTTGTTGCACTTAAGGTTGTTGGATGGGGTCTTGTAATATCAGTATCAAGTCTTGATAATTCAAAATTTTTCCCATAGGATGTATCCATATAAATATCTTGATTTCCAGCCATTGTTTCTCCTTTTTCAGTTATAAGCTTTGCAACTTCTGTAGTAAATTGAATATCCCTACCAACACGGTCCACTCCTACAGTTATAACTATACTCCTTCTATCAATATCCATATAATCCCAACATCCTGTTAATATTAAGGATGAAATTATTAAAATACTAATTATTTTAATTTGATTTTTATTCATATATTTTCACCTTCATAATAAAAAATACTTATCATTAATTGCTTTTTTTATTTTTTCTCTTAAACTTCATTGCAATTAATAATATTAAAGGAATGATAATTATAGGCCCTAATCCTATATATCCAGATAAATCTATTAGGTACTGTACTTGGTCAAATGTTTTTGGTAACTGTGAAGCTATTAAGGAAATTATTAGTATAATCAGTGCAAGAAAATTATAATTTATTTTCCTGAAAATTTTATTTGTAAATATTACTGTACCATATCCTAGTATAGTAACCGTTAAAAATACAGACATAATCCATAAACTTAAAAACAAACCATCTGGTCTTTCAAAAAACTCTAACCAATGCACATCAACCCTTCTTATTGTTGCTATTAATGCATCTCTATAATGTACGATGTCATCTATACCTATTACAGATATACATGCTTCAACTACTATCATGTATAAAATTCCTATAAAAGCAACCATCAATGTAGTATACTTAAAAACTTTTTTATTTTTATCCTTCTTTAATGGAATAAAAGTAACTATCTCTATACCTACATATGGTACTAAAGTTGCTATTGGAAGCTTTAAATATTGACTTATTTCCCCTGTTCCAAAGAAAGGTCTTATATTTATAACTCTTCCTTGGGAAGCTAAAATAAAATAAATAAATAAGTAACCTAAAATAATTATAACTCCGTAAAACTCACAAAGCCTTGCAATACCCCTTAACCCCTTTATCAAGGCATAATACATAACAATATAAAAAATAATACACAATGCTATTGTAGGGGTATTAATTAAGATAGTAAGCCTAATTACATCACTTGCCATTCTTATAACATAAGTAAAAAATAAAAAGAAATATACAATATAAAAGGCCATAAATATATAAGTTATTGTTTTTCCTACTAATTCTTCACTATATTCATAAAGAGTTTTCCCTTCATTATGATAACCAAGATAAGTAACAATATATGTGAAAATAATAGCTATAATAGTTCCAACTAAAATACCAAACCATGCTGCAGTTCCATACTCTTCTGCAATCCCCTTAGGTAATCCTAAAATTCCAAATCCAACTACTACTCCAAAAATCATAAATGCAATTTGTCTATTAGTAATGGACTGATTCATTTAACCCCTCCTATTTAAGGATTATTTTTAAAAAAATAAAAACACCCTATGACTTATTATTGTCATAAAGTGCTTTTAGTAATCAATTCATATTTTAAATTTTATTAACCTATATAACCTACAACTAAATATAATATTAACGCTATAGCTGAATTTAACAACGCATAGGGTGCTTGAGTTTTAACGTGATCGATATGATCAGAAGCAGACGCCATTGATGAAAGTATGGTTGTATCAGATATAGGTGAACAATGATCACCCATAATTGCTCCAGATACCACCGCTCCAATACTTGCATATAGATTGGCATCCATAGCAACTGCCATTTGAATTGCTATAGGCATCATTATAGCAAAGGTTCCCCAACTTGTCCCAGTTGAAAATGCCATTATACATCCTATGGTAAAAATAATAGAAGGACCTATAGAACCACTTACCTTTCCTTCTACTAAACTTGCCATATACTCACCTGTCCCTAGGTTTGTTATTACATTTCCTATTGCAAAGGAAAATATAAGTATCGTTACCACTGGAACCATTGCTCCTATCCCTTTATAAACATAATCCATAAAATCTTTAAATGTCATTACTTTTTTAATCTTATAATAAATTGAAGTAAATGTTAGTGAAGTTAAAACTGCCCAAAATACCGATGTAGAGCCTGAACCATTAAATATATTACCACTTCCTGTAATATATAATCCTATAGGCATCATTGCAATAAGAACTAATAATGGTAATAACATATTCCACTTATCTGCCTTAACTCCTTCTTTCTTTGAAACCTCTGTAGCCTCCATTGATACCACAGGGTTAGCTCCTTCTCTCATTATCCTTCCAGTTTTTAATACCCTTTGTTCTGCCTTTTTCATAGGTCCCCAATCCTTACCTGTTGAAATATAATAAAAAACCGCTAAAACAGCAACAATAGAATAAAATTGATATGGTATACTTTTAATTAAAATGTTAGTAGGATTACCTGAAATTACCCCATTTGAAACCTGAACGGTTATAAGACCTATTAAAGTTGCTCCCCAGGCATTTAGAGGAATTAGTGTACACACAGGTGCCGATGTTGAATCACATATATATGCTAATTTCTCCCTTGAAACCTTAAATTTATCTGTCAGTGGTCTAGCCACTGTCCCAGATGTTAGTATTGTTATTGACGATTCAATAAAAATTACAATTCCTAATATGTAGGCTAAAAACATTGCACCCTTTCTACTTTTAATAGTAGTTGTTTTTACTGTAAGGTATTTTACAAAACCTTCAACACCACCGGATGCTTGAATTAATGTTATTATACCTCCAACTAAAAATGAAAACATAACCGTCTTAGTAATCCATCCCTCTTTAAAAACGGCTACTATTCCATCTAAAGAGGCTATAAGGGCAGTAAAAACTTTAAAATCATTTATCAATAACTCTCCCATTAATATACCTACAAATAAAGATATAAATACTTGTTTTGTTCTAATAGCTAATAATATAGCTATTATAGGTGGTAATATACTCCATAAACCAAATTCCACTACTTTCCCTCCTTTATTTTAAGCCTTTATAATTATTCGACAAAAATAAGCATTTACCTCTAAATTACAATGCTACTTATCATAAAATGAATAAGTAATAATATAATGACATATATTATTTTAATTTAGACTACTCTTATTAATCTTTATCACAGATATATAAATTAATAAAAAAGGCGGCGATTAAATGATTTCGCCGCTTATTCTTGGCTCTTCACTAATCGTCAATGTTATAAGTTATTCCATGTACACTTTTGTAGTGTATAGGTTCCATTAACCCATCACAATTCTGACAATCAAATCTTGGTGGAACTATTAAATCTCCTCCATCTTGCATATCTAACATTTCTACTACATCTTTTGGTATATCC
>VEND01000072.1 GCA_009711765.1 Bacillota bacterium
TGTCAGAATTGTGATGGGTTAATGGAACCTATACACTACAAAAGTGTACACGGAATAACTTATAACATTGACGATTAGTGAAGAGCCAAGAATAAGCGGCGAAATCATTTAATCGCCGCCTTTTTTATTGTATTCTAATCATCTAATAATTTCTTTGATGTACTCAATACAAGTCTTATAGCAGATAAATATGTTTCTCTTTCATTCTCATCCAGTTTACTAAGAATTGAACGTACATAACTTAAATGCTTATTTCTATGATTGGTTATAAATTCATCACCTAAAGGGGTTAATTGAAGCAAGCTTTTTCTTTTATCATTAGGAAATTTGACCTTTTCTAGATAACCGATATTTATAAGTTTCTCAGCAACAGGTGTAAAAGAACCTTTTTCAAGATTCACTTTCTTGCTAAGTAAATTCATTGGACAACTACCTTCAAAATTTAAAAATAATAAGGTTTTTATATGTGTTTTATTTAAACCATGTGGTATTTCATATGATTTATGAAAACTTTTAAAAAATATTTCATTTATAATTGGTGCAATTTTTAAGATGTTATGTAAATCACCATTAATATTTTTCATTGTGTATCACCTCGTATAATTCAGATTGTAATATTTTATGAACATTATAACAATTTAAAAGTAAAAAGTCAAATGGTTAGAAATATTACATGTTGACATGGAAAACCTTTAGTGATACTATATAAAATAGTTTGAAATCTTACTAAGGAAAGTAGTGTTATGACAAAGACAAAGGAATTAGGTACAAGATCTATTTCATCATTGCTTATTAAATTTTCAGTACCAGCAGTAATAGCGATGTTAATAAATGCAATTTAAAATGTTGTAGATAGAATGGTTATTGGAAAATTTGCAGGAGAATTAGCCTTAGCAGGATTAACTATTTCATTTCCTATAATGATGTTGACTTTTTCTTTTGCTTGATTAGTCGGAGTTGGCGCAGCATCATTAATTTCTATTAAACTTGGTGAAAAGGATAAAGCTGGAGCAAATCTATTAAGTAGAGTTAAAAAAGCATTGGCTATAGCTATGGGAGCAGCTGCAGTATTTTCCACAGTTTTATTTGTAATAATACAGGTTTTTCCAGAAATCTTTATTCAATTACTCATTAGTACAGAATCTTCAACTATTCCTGTGTCAGTCAATGGATTAAGATTATATATGAAAATGATACCAGTGGTAGCTATTAATTTACTTGGAACTGCATATTACCAATCAGTAGCAAATGGGAAGGTAGCGTTATTTCTAAGTATAGCAAGACAGGTTATTTTCTTAATACCAGCTATTTTGTTTCTACCAAATCTACTAGGACTTAATGGTGTATGGTTATCAACACCATTATCAGATGGTCTTTCAGTAGTTATTACAATGCTATTTTTAATTCCCGTATTTACAAAAAATAAGGTTGTAAATGAGCTGGAACTTGAAACAAATTAAGTTATTGGAAAAAGTGAATTTAAGTATTAAATTATACTTTCAATATTAATAAAAGATTTTAGTAAAAACTATTTTAACATAGGAAGGTGACTTAACATGAGATATGATGAAAGAGATACAATGTTTTCACGTTTAAGATTACAAATGGACTCTAAGGAGTTTGATGAATACTATTCCAAAAATCCTTATAATAAAGAGGGTGATATGAAGCTCAAAAAGAAAATAAAACAAAACGAAAAAATGGCTAAACGTATAGGGATGTCTAAGGATAAACCTAAAGGTATGCACTCTGTGGGTAAATCTGGTGAGAAGAAAGATCTTAATGCTTCTGATCATGAGTATGCTATATCTAAACTAACTCAGGAATACCAAAGAGTAGCATCTACAATTAATGATGAGGCTTCTAATATGAATATAAATCCTAGAAAAAGGGATATTTCACCTGAGACAATGTCACTTTTAGTAAAAGAATTTGTTAGGTTATCTGGGCTTGATGCCGTAGGTATCGCCAAAATTGACTCATATGATCTATACTCTCATAGAGGATTTAATAAAAAGCCTTATAAATATGGTGAAGAGGTTAATTTAGATTATAAGTATGCTATTGTTTTTGCTGCCCCTTTAGAAATAGATTATATAAATCGTGCACCTAGTAAGGAGCTTGTAATGTCATTAATGAGTGGTTATGCAAAAAGTTCTGAAGTTGCAGCAAGACTTACTATGTATATCAAGGATTTAGGCTATGATGCTTTAACAAACAGCTGTTTTACATATCATTCGCCTATATCCTTTCTAGCAGAAAAGGCTGGACTTGGCCAAATAGGTAGATGTAACACTGTTGTAAACCCGAAGTATGGGAACAGAACTAAACTTGCAGGTGTTCTTACTAATCTACCACTAGTGGAAGATGAAAAAATTGATTTTGGATTAAAAGAGTTTTGTGAATTATGCAGACGTTGTGAAAATAACTGTCCAATGAAGGCTATTTCTTCAGAAGCTTCTATAAGTGAAGATGGAGAGAAATACTGGGAACATAATCATATTTCTTGTATGGAAATGTGGATAAAAACAGGAAATAGTTGTGGTATTTGTATGTCAGCATGTCCTTTTTCACAGGGAGTAGATGAAAATCTTGTTTTAAAAATGAAAGACAATCCAAGTGTGATGAATGAAATTCTAGAAAAGCATAATGAAAAATACGGAAAGAGAAACTATATAAAAAAACCATTTGATTTTATGCCCCAAAAATAAAATACAAAGGGACAGTTTGAAGTGACCCCATATTAGTACACACTTTGGGTAGTAGGGGAGAGGGTCAGGCTTCAGAAATTCACAAAACACAAAAATCATAAAAATAGAATTTAAAATTTAAAGGGACATTTCATTCTTTGTCTAAACAAGATTGGAAATGTATCGTCCCATTTAAAAAGCGGCCAACTGGCCGCTTTAATTGCTTATTACTTAACTAATTCCATAGCTTTTTTAGCAAACTCTGTAGTTACTATCTTTTCATAAGGAGCTCTCTCTTCAAGTTCACCAGCTAACTCCATTATTTCCATCATATGACTTAAGCCATCTTCAGTAAGAACAGGATCTGGTCTCCAAGTATCTTGATCTCTATATCTATTAATTAGAGAAACTAAAATATCCTTATCTGCGTCAGGGAATTGTGGTTGTATAGCTTCAGCTATTTCCTCAGCTGTATGATTTTGAACCCAAAGCATACCTTTATAAATTGCATTGGTATATCCCTGTATAATTTCAGGATTTTCTTCTATATAGCTTTTTTTAGCACTATAACATGTATAAGGAATATATCCTCCTTCTTTTCCAATGGAAGCAACGATGTATCCTTTGCCCTCTTTTTCTAGCAATGATGCTGTTGGTTCAAATAGTGTTACATAGTCATTTAGATGATACCACCAAGATAAAATATAGATAGTTTATCTTAAGCCTAGGTGAGTTATATAATAAATTACTGAGGTACTTTAGAAAAATGTTTACATATATCCTCCATGTTCAGTGCGTGATAAGGATATATAGGAAGTTGATATAGCATTGTAATTTTAATGGTCTTAGAGGGAATATAGTGTTTTTATAGTTATAATTGTATAGGCAAATATAATATTTTGTTATAATAAAGGGAATCTATCTTGTTAAGGATAGAAGTTTTTTACTAGACCTAAATAAGATTTTGAAGAAAACAAAATTCATTATTTGTGAAAAAGGTAATAAAAAACTAAATTTCCTTATGTGGATAACTTAAAAGATATTTTTCAAATAATACAATAGCTTTATATTGAAGTAAAATAGCAAGATTAGTAATATAATTACTTTGAAAATATATGAACAAAACTGAGTAATCAGTTCCTTTTTAGGTTGTCCATTTCCATTTAATGTCATATAATTATTAGTGAAAGGGGATGGAGATATGGATAAGAATATATACAAAATTTTAGGTATTACATTTAAAGAAGATATTATAAGTAATCTATTAGTAGAAACTATAAATGAATCAAAGATATTTTCAGATATATTTTTAGAAACTATTTGTGATATTAAAAAAGTTGATGAGTATGATTGTAAAGCAGTTACAAGAATGGGTACTTCGAAATTTGGCATACCAGACATAGTAATAAAAGTGGTTTCTAGAGATAAAATTTATATGATTATAGTTGAAAATAAGTTGAAAGCAGAAGAAGGATATGATCAAACGAAGAGATATTCAAATAAAGAATGTGTAGGAGAGTTGTCCCATAAAATAGGTATTACAGATGTTGATGAGATTGATACAAAATTTATATATTTAACTTTAATACCTGAGCAAATCCCAAGTGGACAGCTATTTATTAATAAAACATATAAAGATTTATTAGAAAGTTGTAAAGATGTAGAATTAGAGAACAGTGTGCTAAACAAGCTAATTTCAGATTATATGATAGTACTTTCAAGATTTTATAGTGGTTTAGAGGTTAAAGATGAAGAGTTAATTCTAGAAGTGCTTAAGGAAGATATTGAAGCTGAAAAAATATTTATTAGATTTAGAAATATTATGAACAGTATTTCATATCCAAATAATTTGAAGGTGGATTGTGGTAAAGCTGGAGGAAGAGGCAGAGTAAGTTACATAGCTCAGATATATAAAGCGAATTGGAAAGGATCTAAAATGATAAAAGATGAAAATGATAATTGGATACTAAACTATGATTCATATGATATTCATTTTGAAGCCGCATTTGATATATTTACTAAATCATTGAATATGCCTCTACATTATGAGGTAAATCCGTATTCTCCTCAGAGATGGGTAAAAGAAAATGTCAAAGAAGAGTCATATCAAAATTATTTAGGATTTAGAGAAAAAGTGCAAAAGGCTTTGAAAAATGAAATTATAGAAAAAGATATTAAAGATATAAAAACTTATAATGGTTATAATCAAATGTTAAGAATAAAGTTTGATATTACTGATGATACAACAGTCAAAGAGTTTAAAGAAAAAATAATCAGTACAACTGGTTTTGTTTCAAATATAATTGATAAGATTTTAGGAAGTCTAAATTAGTATTAGAGCCAATTACAAGGCTCTTTTTCTATATCCAAAATCAAAGGAGGTGAGGTGATAATTGAGTAGGAAGGGAGTAACAAATAATATAACTAAGAGGGATACTCATGTGGCACTTCGATTATCTGACATAAAAAAATGGATACTTGAAGGAGCTACTGATAGAGAGATTTGTGAACGTTTAGATATCAGTCATGACACATGGTATAGATATATGAAAGAATATAAAATACAGTCTGACCTCGTTTCTATGTGGAAGTCTGTTATGGATTCTCGAGTAGAAAAAGCTAAAAAATGTCAACCACCAAATGCTAATGCTTATCCTTTTGGTTAAGGAATAGGAAACCACCCGTTGATGAAGTGAATAGTAGTGGAAATGAGAATGAAAAAATTATGAGTCTTGAGCCAGATATAAAGAAAGGACATATACTATTCAATTCTTCCAATGTAAGTTATAATAATCAAGTAAAGGATTATAATAAACTTGCTAAAAAGATGATGCACCCATAGCTTATTTGAGTAGTTCATTTGGTTCAAGGTGTACAGAAGGTGAAATTTTATGTTAGAATATTGTTATTTTAAAGCTAAAATGTAGTATAAGGGAAACATAAAATGTACAGTGGAGGAGAAAATGGTCTATTTAATTACAATTATAGCAACTGTAGTTTTGTATTGGAATGCAAAATGGTTTAGAGAGTTTCTTGATTTATCACAATTTTTAGAAACAAGAAGGTATAAAATTAAATGTGCAATCAAATGTGTGTTAACTGTATTTTTTATATATGTTGGATTTTGGAGTATTGTTAATTACTGGTTTTATATTAATGTTGTTATTCTTCATGAGAAATTGAAGTATAACTGGATTCAAAGCATTACTATAGCAAGTAATCTAACAAACGAACTTTCATCTTTTGTATATTATACTGAATTATTATTGGGAAAGGTTATTGGAAAAGATTTTTATAATACAATAATACAGCAAATGCAACCTCAGATAGATAAAATATTAGAATCTTATGGACAATTATCTGAAACAGATGCAAGTATAGATGCACATGTAAGCTTTTTGAAATTATTATTTTAATTAGCCATTCATTTGATATAATACTTCCAAATTAGACAGTCTACTTGGAGGTGTTTTTTTATGGGAAGAAAACTAAAATACAGTAAAGAAATTAGATATATGCCGATGAAGGTATATCAGGAACGGATTCAAAGAAAAGACTAGAGTTTAATAGAATGATAAAGGAAGCTGAAAAAGGAAATATAGACTTGATATTAACTAACTCAATATCAAGATTTGCAAGAAATGTTGTTGATACCATTAGATATACAAGGAAACTTAAAGAATTAGAGATAACGATAGAGTTTGAAAAAGAAAGGATTAATACACTTGAGGTTTCAGGGGAACTAATGATGACCATGTTTAGTTCCTTAACTCGAGAAGAATCAAGAAGCATATCAGAAAACTCTAGATGGAGAATCGTTAGAAGGTATAAAGAAAGGTATTTTGTAACACTACAAGCCTTCTAGGATATGATAAAGATGAGAATGGAGATATAATTATAAACAAAGAACAGGCTAAAATAGTGTTGGAGCATTTTTAACCGCTTATTTTCTATCGTTTTCTGAAAGAAATTAGAAAAATGAATAAACAACCAATAAGTTAAAACTGGATGAAGATACCTAAAGATATAAGACAAACAAAAATTACTTAATAATGTATGGTGTACAAATTGTATTGATGTAGTTAAGTAGTTGAATATTCTATAGAAGATGATAAATTAATATTATTTAGATATTATAAAGAGTAACTGCTTAGGTAGGAGCTTTTTATTATGATTAAATTGTCGAATTTTGAAGAAGGAAAATTTTGATAAATAATAGAGAATGAGATAAAATTTAAAATAGGTATATACATTAATATTAACAGCAAATGTACTTTGTGTTTAATGATGAAGGAATACTCTATATTTAATGATATAGAATATTTTTAACGACATATATAGATGCTACACTTAAAAAAGATGAATTACAATAAATTTACAAATATACATAAGGAATAACTTACATAAAAGGGGATGAAGATATGCAGAAATTTAATGAAAAAGTTAACTTTATATGGAAAATAGCAGAGCTTTTAAGAGGCCCATATAAGCCAGAGAAATATGGGGATGTCATATTACCTATGGCTGTTCTTAGAAGGTTTGATTGTTTGCTTGAGCCAACTAAGGATGAAGTGGTTAAAAAAGCAAAGAGTACAGATATAGAAAAGATTTTAAATAATACTGCTGGATATGATTTTTCAAATAAATCTAGATTTGGGTTTAATAATCTAATAAATGATCCAGATAATATAAAAGCTAATTTTGAAACTTATTTACAAGGTTTTTCAGCAAATATTAGAGAGATAATGGAGAACTTTGAATTTGAAAAGGAAGTAAGAAAATTAGATGATAATAATTTATTATTCCTAGTTGTAAAAGAGTTTAATCAGATAGATTTACACCCAGAGATAGTGAGTAACCAAGAAATGGGATACATATTTGAAGAGTTAATAAGACGATTCTCAGAAAATGCCGAGGCTGGAGATCACTATACACCTCGTGAAGTAATTGAGCTTATGACTAATGTTATATTTAATAATTTAGAGGATGAACTAACAAAAAAAGGAAGTATATTTACCATAGGGGATTTTGCAGCAGGAACTGGCGGCATGCTTTCAGTTGCCACTAACTATATTAAGGAAATGAATCCAGATGCTCAGGTGGAAGTGTTTGGTCAGGAGTTAAATCCTCAGTCATATGCGATATGTAAATCAGATATACTTATAAAAGGGCAAAAATCAAAGAATATAGTACAGGGTAACTCCTTTACTCAAGATGGACATAGGAATTTAAATATGAGATTTGCTCTTATGAATCCTCCATTTGGTGTTGACTGGAAAAAGGACAAGGACTTCATAAAAAAGGAAGTAAAGGAATTAGGATTTGATGGTAGATTTGGGGCAGGAACCCCTAGGACTTCTGATGGTTCATTATTATTCTTACAGCATATGTTATCAAAAATGAATACAGATGAAAAAGGCTCTAGAATGGCTATCATATTCAATGGTTCACCTTTATTCACAGGAGATGCTGGCTCAGGAGAATCAGAAATAAGAAGATGGATTTTAGAGAATGATTTATTAGAAGGTATCATAGCTTTACCAACAGATTTATTCTACAATACAGGAATAGCTACCTATATTTGGATATTAACAAACAGAAAGAATGACAATATCTTAAATGGACCAGTGAGAAAGGGGAAGATTCAGCTAGTAGATGCTACAAGCTTCTTTCATAAAATGAGAAAATCCCTAGGATCCAAAAGAAATGAAATTAGTAAAGCTGATATAAAAGAAATTACAAGAATATATGGAGCCTTTGAAGAAAATGAGTACTCAAAGATATTTGATAATAAAGACTTTGGATATCTAAAGGTAACCATAGAAAGACCATTACAACTTAACTTCAAGATATCAGAGGATAGAATAGAAAATATTTATGGAGAAAATGCCTTCTCAAAATTATATGACGAAGAAAAGGTAAAAGATTTAGTACTAAAAAAAGAAAAGAAAACTATAAAGAAAAAAGAATTAACAAAGTTAGAAAAGTTAAATGAAGGAAAAAGACTTCAAGATAATATAATAAATACTTTAAAAGAAAATATTAGTGATAAAGTATATAAAAATAGAGAAGAATTTAAAAGAGTATTAGAAGATATACTAGGGGAATATTCCCTAAAGAAATCCCTATTCAAAGCAGTACTAATGGGATTATCAGAAAGGGATGAAGATGCAGACTATTGTTATAAGGGTAAGAAAAAAGAAGCAGATACTAACCTAAGGGATACAGAGACTATACCATTATCAATAGATGTAGAAGAATATTATGTAGATACTACAAAGCATATTAAGAAAGAAAAGAAAAATATCCTAGAATATGTGGACCGTGAAGTATCTCCCCATGTAAAAGAATTCTGGATTGATCATAAAAAAACTAAAATAGGATATGAGATACCTTTCACTAGATACTTTTATAAGTATGAAGAATTAAGATCATTTAAAGAAATAATGGGAGAGATAGAGGAATTAGAAAAAGAAATTCAAGTAGAAATAAAGAAGGTGCTTGGATAATGGAAGAGATTAAGTATAGAAAAGAAGATGAAATGAAGGATAGTGGTATTCAGTGGTTAGGGAAGATACCGAAACAGTGGGAAGAAAAAAAATTAAGATATATATCCAGTATAGAAACAGGAAATAAAGATACACAAGACAAAGTAGATGATGGGATATATCCATTTTTTGTTAGATCTGATACTGTTGAATCTATTAATTCATACTCTTATAATGGAGAAGCAATTTTAACAGCAGGTGACGGTGTAGGTGTAGGAAAAGTATTTCATTATATTAAAGGTAAATTTGCATTTCATCAAAGAGTATATAAATTGTCAGACTTCAAGAAAGTGAAAGGGAAATATTTATATTATTATGTATCTGAGAATTTTCATAAAGAAGTTTTAAAGTTATCTGCAAAGTCAACTGTAGATTCTTTAAGGCGTCCAATGTTTAGTAATTTTATTATTGCTCACCCTAAAGAGTTAGAACAACAAAAAATAGCTAACTTCCTGGATATTAAAACATCACAATTTGATTCAATTATTTTAAAAAAAGAAAAACTTATAGAAAAATTAGAAGAGGCGAAAAAGAGTCTTATATCAGAGTTAGTAACTGGTAAAGTGAAAATTGTAGATGGGGAAATGGTAGAGAGAAAGCCAGAGGAAATGAAAGATAGTGGTATTGAGTGGTTAGGTATGATACCAAAAGATTGGAAAACAACAAAAATTAAGAATAATACTTATGTTAAGGGACGTATCGGTTGGCAAGGATTGAGATCTGATGAATTTATTGATGAAGGACCGTACCTTGTAACAGGTACAGATTTTGAAAATAATAATATAAATTGGGATAGATGCTACCATGTTAGTGAAAAAAGATATAAAGAGGCACCCTCTATTCATTTAAAAAATGGAGATTTATTGATCACTAAGGATGGAAGTATAGGCAAGCTAGCAATAGTGGAGAACTGTCCAGAAAAAGCAACTCTAAACAGTGGTATTTTTGTTACTCGTTGTACTAATAATGAATATCTAACTAAATATATGTTTTATTTACTTTCATCTAAAGTTTTTGATACTTATATTGATATAAAATCAACTGGATCTACAATACAGCACTTATATCAGCATACATTCGTTAACTTTAAATATACTATCCCCTATATAAAGGAGCAACAAGTGATTGTTGAGTTTCTAAATAAAAAAATTGAGATAATAGATTTGTTAATTACTAAAACCAAAACCCAAATCCAAAAACTAAAAGAAGCCAAACAGTCCCTTATATCAGAAGTTGTTACTGGAAAAATTGATCTTAGAGATTGGGAAATTAGGGAGGAGGATGTAGTATGATTACTCAGGTAACTCCAGATTCATTAAAGGAAAGATCCTTTCAATCAATAATAAAAGATTATCTTATTAATGATAATGGATATATTGAAGGTTTTAATAGTGACTATGATAAGCACTATGCTATAGATACTAAATGTCTTTTTGACTTTTTAGAGACTACTCAAGAAAAGAAGATGAATAGGCTTAAAGAGATATATAAGACTAATTATAAATCTAAGGTTATAGATAATCTTGATAGAGGGTTGAGGACTAGAGGGTCTATTGATGTATTAAAGCATGGTATCAAAGACTATGGAGTGAAATTAGATTTAGCATATTTTAAACCTCCTACAGATTTAAATCCAGATCAGTTTTTACTATACAGGCAGAATATATTATCAGTTACTGAGGAATTAAAATATGAAGGAGATAAGAGGATAGATTTGAGTTTGTTCTTAAATGGTATCCCTATCATCACTATGGAGCTTAAAAACTCCTTTACTAATCAAACCTATAAAAATGCTATTAAACAATATAAATATGATAGATCTAATAAGGAGCAGATATTCAAATTTAAAGAGAGATCTATAGTAAACTTTGCTATGGATACTGATGAAGTCTATATGACCACAAAGCTAGCTGGAGAAAAGACCTTCTTTATACCCTTTAATAAAGGGAATAATGGCAAGGCAGGAAATCCTCCAGTAGAGGGAAAGTTAAGAACCCATTATCTATGGGAAGAAGTGCTTAGAAAGGACTCTTTATTAGAAATAATTCAAAAGTTTACCTATGTAAATAAGACAGAGGATGTAAAAGATAATGGTGATACAGTTACTAAGGAAACAGTAATATTCCCAAGATATCATCAATTAGATGTGGTGAGGGAAACTCTACTCCATGCTAATAAGAATGGAGCAGGACATAAATATCTAATACAACACTCTGCTGGTTCAGGTAAGACTAATTCAATTACATGGCTTACCCATAGACTAGCTTCATTACATGATAATGATAATAATGTTATATTCAATGGAGTAATTGTTGTAACAGATAGAACAGTTCTAGACCAACAATTGCAGGATTCAATATATCAATTAGAGCATAAGATTGGCTTAGTTGCCAAGATAGACAAAGACTCCCATCAGTTAGCAGAGGAAATAGAAAAGGGTACTAAGATAATTATCAGTACTATTCAAAAGTTCCCCTATATACTAGACCAGTTAGGAGGAACTAAGGGAAAAAAATATGCCATAGTTATAGATGAGGCACATTCATCCACATCAGGGAAGAATATGATGGCATTAAAAGAGTCCCTATCCCTAGAGGAAGCTGCAGAACTAGCCCAGAGGGAAGAGGAAAAATCCTTAGATGTTGAGGATAAAATCAATAATGAATTAGAAAAGTTCGTTGATAATTCTAATGTAAGTTTCTTTGCCTTTACTGCTACACCAAAAGGAACTACATTAAGATTATTTGGACATCAAAGAGATGATAGAAAGTATTATCCATTCCATATATATAGTATGAGACAGGCAATAGAGGAAGGCTTTATATTAGATGTATTACAAAATTATATGACCTATAAAATGTATTATAGTGTTGCTAAACAGATAGAGGATGATCCTGCCTTTGATAAATCTAAAGCTACAAAATCTATTGCTAGATTTGTAAGTCTTCATCCCCATAATATAGCTCAAAAGACAGAGGTAATGATAGAGCATTTTAGAAATTCTACCATGAAGAAAATCGGTGGAGAAGCCAAAGCGATGGTAGTTACATCATCCAGAAAGCATGCTGTAAGATATAAATTAGCCTTTGATAAATATATCAAGGAAAAAGGATATAGAGATTTAAAGACTTTAGTAGCCTTTTCCCAAACAGTAAAGGATGATGAACTAGAATATACTGAATCTAAAATGAATAATGGTTTAAAAGACTCTCAATTACCAAAGGAATTTGATAAGGATGAGTCTAGAGTATTAATAGTAGCAGATAAGTATCAAACAGGATTTGACCAACCAAAGCTTCATACAATGTATGTAGATAAAAACCTTTCGGGGGTAAAAGCAGTTCAAACTCTATCAAGACTAAATAGGACATATCCAGGGAAGGAAGATACTTTTGTATTAGACTTTGTAAATGATGTTGAGGATATAAAGAATGCCTTCTTACCTTTCTATAAGGTAACAACCCTAGATAATGATATAGAGCCCAATGAGATATATACAATTTATAATGAGATATTCGATAAGCAAGTAATTAATAAAGATGATGTTATCAAGTTTACAGATTTAGTATATAAGGATAGTGAGTCTAAAAGAGATAAAGCATTGATGGAAAACTATGTAAATAATACAATAGATAGGATAGAGAATTTCACTAGAGAAGAAAAAATAGAGTTTAGAAGCCTATTAACTAAGTTTATAAATCTATATAACTTAATAATCCAAATAACTCCTTTCATAGACTCCGATCTTCATAGATTAAGTATATATCTAAGGTATGTAGTAAAGAAAATAGATATAGAAAGTACTGGAGGAGTAAATATCACAGATAAAGTAATCCTTCAATACTACAAATTAGAAAAGAAAAAGAAAGAAACTATATATCTAGAAGATGAAGAAGATATAGGAGTAAATGTTAAAGTATCTAGTGGTGGAGGAGTTAAAGAAGAAGAGACTGACCTTTTAAGTAATATAATAAATAAACTTAATGATAAATTTGGTACAGACTTCTCAGAGTCGGAAAAACTAGCTGTAGAACAAATAAGAAATAGTCTTAAAAATGACAAAGACTTAGAATTAAAAGCAAAAGTAAATACAGCAGAAAATTTCCGTCATGCCTTTGAACCTACCTTTGATGGGAAAGTAATAGATGAATACCACAAGAATCAAAGGTTTTATGGAAAGATATTAAAGGATGAGAGCTTTAAGAATAAGCTAATGGAGTTATTAATGCTAGATATATATAATTCTTTTCAACAAGAAATGAACAGTCAATAAATAACATAATTCATTTAAGTGGAATGGCACATGTATTTGTCAAGTGAAAATCCGGTAGTGTAATCTAATTTGTGCTTTTAGGTAGAAAAAAGCTCCTTTCTAGCAATAATTACTAATAATAATTAAACCAAGGCAGGGTATTTTTCTTCAAATGTTCAAGTTTATTTATAAAAGATATTTTAGTTTCTAAATCTTCAATATCTCTATTTATGGAATTAATTTTAGAAGACAAAGTTTTCATCCTATCTAAGAATGTGCTATTACTATAAATTCCTTGTTCCAATAGATCATAAAGTTTATCCTTTTGTTGATTAATGGTAATAAGCTCATTTTTTTTAGTCTGTATAGTACTTTTTAATGCTGTAATCTCTGTATTATTTTCTATGTAGTTCCTTTTATATTTGAATTCATACTTTAATTTTTTCAATTCCTTTAATGTAATACTTAGAACCCTTTCTTCAATCAAATATATATAACTAGATTTTATTTTGCCACAATTTTTATAGCATCTAATACTATCGGGTTTATTTTTACATGTTCGTATAGTCATAGTAGCACCACATCCACCACATTTAATTATACCCACCAAAGGATTTCTAAGTTTCTTCCTACTATGGACCCGAGGATGATGTCTTTTTTTAGCTATTGCTTGAGCTTTATTAAAGATTTTTTCATCTATTATAGTTTCATGCTTCCCATCATATATTTTCCAATCATCCATATCTTGAAGTTCAGAAGTTCTGTTTCCCTTCTTATCATACTTAAACCTTCTCTTACCCCATACCACTTTACCAGTATACACAGGATTTTTTAATATTGTTCTAATAGTAGTTTTATCCCAATTTAAATTATTGTTGGCATTGGGGATGTTATTTTCTATTAAATATTTAGCTATTTTTGCATCGCCAAAGTCTTTATTTACATACAAGTTAAATATCAATTTAACAATATCAGATTGTCGTTTATTAATAAATAAAGTAGTACCTTTTTTTATGTACCCAAAGGGAGCAACAGAAGCTATATAATTATCTTCTTCTAAGCTTTTCATCCTACCCCGATGTAGACGCTTTTTAATGATTTTCAGCTCTCTACGGGCCATAAATGCTTCAAATTCACTATATTCTTCATCAAACTCATTATCTAGATCATAAATTTTATTTGGAGTCATTATTTTAGTGTTATACTCTTTAAAAGTCTCTAAGATAAGCCCTTGTTCACGCATATTACCCCTACCAAGTCTATCCATATCCATAACTAGAACTGCATCATATTTATTATCTTCAACTTCCTTAAGCAACTCTAACATCTTAGGCCGTCTAGCAATGGATTCACCGGAAACAATTTCTTCTTTGATATCTAAGATATTATATTTATTTTTTTGTGCTAAAGCTAGAAGAGTTGTCTTATGTTTACTTAAGACTTCTTCCACTGACATATTATCATCGGTTCTAGATTTTATGAGGTAAATACATACATCCATTATTCCACCACCTATAGAGTTTGCCTTATAAGATTTTATGAGATTTAATACAAAAATAGACTGAGGAAAGGAGAGGAAAGTATTGAAAATACTTTGATATATAACTAGTATTTGACAACAAAAAAATTCAAAATAATATTCATATTACTGGAAAGTGTAAAATTTCAAAAAGTAATTAATACTAAAATTATATTATGAGAGGTGACTAAAAAAATACTTTAATCATAAGAAAAATTACAATGTAATTATATAAGATAGATTGATAGCACGATAGATTAAAGAGATAAACAAATAGTCTTATAAAATTAAAGGAGGAGATTATTTATTAAAATATGAAAGAAAGTCTTTCATGTAATTAATTAGTAGGCAAATTATAGTTATTTATATTAGTGGCATTAGTAAAATTTTTATTAATTTCGCTAATGAAGATATTTCTTTAGAATTCCATTTAGCTTTGTACATTTTGTATTAGGATATTTGAATATTTTAATTTATGATTTTTATATAGTAACATTAAATTAACAAGAGTAAAATAAAGGAAAAAATATTTTGATGTAGAATACCTAAAATATTGCAGGACAAATTTTTTACAAAAAACTACAATAAATAAAATTATATACTAAGATATACAGGGAGGCTAAAATGAAGGATAAAATAATAGATAGTGGATTAGAAATAAGAAAGAAGAAATTGGCTCAAAAAAGACATATTTTAAATATTTATTCAATAGGAGATGATTTTCCATATCAGCTTAAAAAAAAGATACATGAAAAAAGTTTAACAGGAGTTAGTGAATTTAAAAAATTAGATCAAGAAGTGGTATACAAACTACCTGATGTAAAAATAACTTGGTATAATCAGAAAATAGGACAATTGACTTCAAATGTAATACCTAAATCTATTGCTAATAGAAATCAATTTGATAATCTAAGAGTAGTGATATCCAATAATCATGATAATAACATTAAATCGGAAACTTTTGATTTTAAGAATATTTCACATTTAATATTAATAAATTTAAGTAAGAGTGAAGAATTTATAGATATCAATGATTTAAAATATTCTTTAAGTGTAAATTTAAATGATAATGAAAGAATTAGTTGCCTTATAGAGGATATTATGTTTGATATTTCCATGTTTTATTCATTACCTAAATTGAATGAGTTTTATGATAATGTTGAGAGAAGAAAAGATTTTTCTAACTTAAAGAAGGAATTTATTTTAAAACAAAAAGTCGATTGTACTTATGGTAAGTTAAATGATTATATTAGTTATTTTCCTATTGCATCCATTTGTAGAAATAATGACTTAACACTAGATTTTAAAAAGTACCTAAAATTATGGTATGAATTTATAGGAGAATTATTAGATTGTGATGTGAAACAAGATATAATTATCCCTTTAATAAGGAATGAGAAAAAATTATTTGAAGACCAAATCAAAGATTTTGATAGAAGAGGACTATCAATAGAAGAACAACTAGAATATTATAAATATAAGACGAACTTACCTCATAAGTTTAAAAAAAAGATATTGAAATTGCCTAAAGGAGATTATATTATTACTCGAACAAAAGGGGCAAATAAAATAAATAAGAAAGCTAAAAGAAGAATTATGACTATATATAGAAAGAGAAAATTTAAATCACAAATATTTGATATAAAAAAAATTGGATCATATAAAGAAATTATTGGAAAAGATGAAGCTTTTCATTCATTTTTCTGGTTGGGGGTTTATTAAATGTATTTAATGAGCATATCTATAGTAGGGTTAAAAGATATTTTAAAGTATGATTATGATGAATATATATATAAACTTGAAAATCTAAAGTCCCATCTTAATGATGTGCTTAATAATGTGTCAGACAAATTAGATATAATTATTAATTTTGAAGATATTATATTACAAAGTGAAAACTATGAATTATTATTAGAAGTATTTTCAAAGATGAGATACATTTTATTTCATAGTAACATTTTTTTATCTGCAATATTAATAAAAATAGACGAAAAGTTAGAATTTGAAATAAAAGAAACTATTATTAAAGATACAAAAATTCATACCTCAGAGTTTTCTAATAAAAGTATAATTGATATTAAGAGTTTGCATTCAACTTTTAAGGGGATAGGATTAAATATTAAAATACGAAATTTTAATAGATTAAATGAATATAAAATAATTAATAACTTTTTCATGCCATCACTAAATGGAAACAGCATTACTCAATATAATGATATAAAAATAGAAGATAATGTTGAACTTAAAGATGAAGTTATGGATATTATTATTTATAATTTCAATTATGCATACCAAAGGTCAGCTTCTTATGCCAGATACTTTTTACCTTTACTAATTAATGGTTTAAAGTCCACTAGTTATAAGAACATATCACTGGATAATGATGGGGATTTTAACAATCTTCCTCTAATTGTAAAAGAGTTATTATATGGTAATATTATTAAGTCTAAAATATATAATTGTTTTTCTACTTTCAATATTCTATATTTTGTTCTAATTGATTCAATATATAATGATGTTAGAGATAATAATAAAATTACTTATAGAGTAGTTAAAGAGTTATTCAAAAATGAACTTGTTATAAAAAATAAAGATAACTATATATATGATCAAAGAATTGTTAGTGAGGAATCAAAAAATTACTTTTTACGTGATTTTAGAAAAGTAAATGGTAATTTTTAGTTAAAGTACATTTAAATAATAAGGTGATGATATGAAAACAAATATTAAAGTGTTAGATGATAAAGAAATAGAATATAAAGAAATTTTAAAAGAACTATATAAAAAAAACAAAGTTCAAGAAAAAATAGATTATGGAACTTTTGATTTTAATTATATTAATGAAACTAAGGATTTAGTTAATGTTATTAGTAAAAGTACAGACTATACATTTAATATTATTGATATTAGTTCTAGAGAATATGAAAAAGAATTAGTTAACTTAATTACCAGTAGGGATTCTTCTAAAATAATTAAACACTGTATTTTTGTGAATGACTTTATTCTTTTGGACACAGAAATTCATTCTATTGAATATATTAAGTTTGAAATGTGCTTATTTTTAGGAAATAAGAATATGTTCAGAGAAAATTCTTATAAAATGCTTCAGTTTATAAAGTGTCATATAGACAAAAGTATGACAATAAAAGATACAAACATTAATCATATTCAAATTATAGATAATATTTTTGGGGATTTGTTAATAGAATCTAATGATTCAATAAAATCAACTGATTTCTTAGAAATAAAAGGTACTGAGTTTAGAACTAATGAAAGGTCACTGACAATTAATAATATAAAATCAAAAAAAATCGTATTAGATTCAAATTGTTTCAATGGATATTTAAAGCTTGAGTCTATAAATGTTGAAAGCATAATTAGAATAAAGAATATAAACATACGTAATATATTTGCCATAAAACAATGTGAGTTTTTAGGAGATTTAGAAATAAAAAATTTAATTTTGCAACAGAAATCATTATTGTATATTTATAACCTATTTTTATATCAGAAATATACATTAACTTTCGAAAAATTAGAAGGACAAGTTGTTTTTGATAAGATTTATTATAATAACTATGTGAAAGAAAGAGATATTATAGACTTTGATTTTGAAAAAATAAAGAATAAAGAATATAAATCTTTAATAATTAATGAAGACATAGAAGATATAAAAAACTTTGAAGATATCATTGAGATTACAAATTTTACTAAAATAACAAAGAAAAATTTTCATTATTATACAATAACATTAAAAAAAATGAATGTCTTGGATGAATATTTTGAAGGGTATTATTATTATAAAAAGTATGAAAGGATATCCAAGAAATTTTCTTTGATAGATTTTACAGTTGAAAAAACTACAAAATACTTTACGTCCTGGAAAAGAATTTTAAAATCATATATTATTACAACTTCTATTTATCTTATAGTTTGTTTATCATTTCCAAATAAGATTTTAGATGGTGATAATAACCATATAGTTTCAAGAAATACAATAGAAATATTAGTTACGGACTTACTAGGAAAAGGGGATATATCTGAAAAAGTTTCCTGGATATTCAACAATATTGATACAATGTTATTGAAAACAAAAGAAATAGTATATTTTGTTTTAATTACTGCGTCAACAGTGGGATTTGGTGATTATAAACCTACTAGCTTTTTACAATTAATAACAGGCGTGTTTGCTATTATGAGTGTTTTTTTCACATCATCATTTATTGCCGTTTTAATAAATAGATACTCTCGTGATTTATAAAAATTATTAGAGTTTCCCCATTTTTTTGAGAGTAGATGAAAAGTTTGTTGTGGATAAGTAAAATAGGAGTAATATCTTTATTAACAGATTTGATTTTTTTGCATAAAAATAAGCAAAATAGCCCATTGTTTTG
>VEND01000098.1 GCA_009711765.1 Bacillota bacterium
TTAAAGATACATTTAATTCTAAGGGTTCTAATGTTTTCAGTTTTTTAACCATATCTAAAGTTAGATTACTACCATTTGTGGTTATTTCTATAACCTCTTTCGAATAACTTCTTATCTTTTTTAATATTTCATAGATATCCTTTCTTACAAAGGGTTCTCCTTCTATTATTCTAGTGGCTGATTCACCTATTATAATTTTTTTATTAGGATCTAAAAAAGAAATCATATCTTCAATTTCATTTATGTTTAACGATGGTAATTTATAAACACAAACATCCTTTGGATTATATTTATGACTACAAAATACACAGGATGTATTACATTTAGAAGTTATAGGTAATATATTATGTCTTTGTACAGTATTTAATATCATATCTATTCTAGCTTTTTTCATAAAAACACCTCTTTAGTTAACCTTTTAATATTTTTAGTTGACAATCCTTCGGTTTTATATTAATATTTAATTGTAAACATAATAATTGTTATACGTTAACAATGATTGGAGGAAATAAATATGAAAACAAAAGATTTAGTATTAGTTTCTTTATTTGCAGCTTTAACTGCTGTTATGGCACAAATTGCGATTCCATTACCTTCTGGTATTCCTATAACACTTTTAGTATTAGCTGTATTTCTTTCAGGAGCTATACTAGGGAGTAAATTAGGCTTTTTATCTCAGTTAGTGTATATTTTACTAGGTGCAATAGGTATCCCTGTATTTGCTAATTTCTCTGGTGGAATACAAGTACTTGCTGGAATAACAGGTGGATATATATTAAGTTTACCAATAACATGTTTTATAATTGGTAAATTAATAGAAAAATACAAAGGTGATAATGAAAAATTAAAAATAACAATATATACTTTGTCAATGTTTTTAGGATTATTAATAATGTATTTTTTAGGAACTTTACAATTTAGTCTATTGACTGGAAATACCATTATGAAATCTTTAAAACTTACAGTACTTCCCTTTATAGTTGCTGATTTAGTTAAATTAGCAATATCAGTACCTCTTGCCTATACAGTAAAGAATTCATTAATTAAATCTAAATTACTTATGACTTAAATAAATGCCCTTTTTAGGGCATTTTTAATTTTTATATTTTTTGACATCATTTGTAATTTTCTTGTAACGATTGATTTTTATGTAAACTATATATTATATAATAAATATCAATAACTAAAACCTTTTAATAAAAATATTTACTTCCTTTATAATGTTATCCACATTTTATCCCCCTAATCCACATGTTTATCCCCAATCATAATCCCTTTATCAGTTTATTCACACTTTTTTTCCACATTATCCACATGATGTGTTGATATACTTCTTAACAATGTGGACAAGTTGTTATTAATTTTGTTGAAAACTTTTTTTGTTAAATTATGTATAATTTTGTTTACATAAACATCCTTTATTTATTTCCTAATTTTAAATTAGGGACAGCATTTAAAGAAAGTTCTGCCCTATAACCCTTTAGATAATCATAATATGCTGCACATCCTATCATTGCCGCATTATCTGTACATAAAACCTTAGAAGGATATTTAAATTTTATATTATTTTCTTTACATTTTTTATCCATAAGCCTTCTTAATCCTTCGTTTGCAGCGACTCCCCCTGCTATAGCTAAAATATCAGAGTTTTTTTCTTTACAAGCTTTTATAGCTTTATTTACTAATACTTCTATTACTGACTGTTGAAAACTTGCTGCAACATCCTCAACTAAATATTTTTCACCTCTTTGTTTTGTATTGTTTAAATAATTTAATACAGCAGATTTAAGTCCACTGAAACTAAAATCATAGCTTCCACTTTCTAAGTAAGCTCTAGGAAAATCTATTGCTTCTTTATTTCCCTTTTTAGACAATTTATCTATTATTGGTCCTCCAGGATAACCTAACCCTAAAGATCTTGCTACCTTATCAAAGGCTTCACCTGCTGCATCATCTCTAGTTCTTCCTAGGATTTCATATTCCCCATAATCTTTTACATGTACAAGATGAGTATGTCCTCCTGAAACTACAAGGGTTATAAATGGGGGTTTTAATTCTTTATGCTCAATAAAATTAGCACAAATATGTCCCTCTATATGATTTACACCTATTAAGGGGATATCTAATGCATAGGCTAAAGCCTTCGCACTGGATAAACCAACTAATAATGCTCCTACTAATCCTGGTCCATAAGTTACACCAATATTATTTAAGTTACTAAAAGAAACTTTAGCTTCTTCTAAAGATTGTTGTATAATTAAATTTATATTTTCTATATGTTTCCTTGAAGCTACCTCAGGAACTACTCCTCCAAATTTTTTATGTAAATTTATTTGTGACGATATTACATTAGATAAAACTTCTCTACCATTTTTAACTATAGCTACCGATGTTTCATCACAGGATGTTTCAATAGCCATGGTTAATATATCCTTTTTTTCATCGTTTATTATACTCAACTAAATCCCTCCAAACTAATCTATCCTTTATTATACCCCATTTTAATTTCTAAAAAAAGTTCTACTTTTATATGTATATATTTTTAGTTAAAAACAAAATATAAATATAGGGTATTAAATCCCATGAGGAGTGATTATATGGCCAAATATAAAAAGGGTTTATATATGAATATAGCTCAAAAAAATGTATTTTCTGACGGCCTATTAAAACCAATAAGCTATACAGATTATGCTTTATTAAAAACAGCAAGGGAAAAAACAAAGAATATAAAACATTTAAAGCACTAACAAAAACCCCATGTATTTTACATGGGGTAGTTCATTTTAATCTAATTTTACATCTATATTAGATGATATTTCATCTATAAGATTTAATTCACATCTGTGATTTACAAAATGATTGCAAAGTTCACAACTCTTTGTAGTTTCTCCTAATACATTACTTTCTGATCTTAAAGTATTTATATTACCTTCTTGATTTCTAAATTGACTACATCTTAAAGCAATTTGTCTTAATTGATCTTTATTTTCCAAAATAATCCCTCCGTAATAATAATTTATTATTATTATTACTTAAAAAACGAATTATATACTATATTTATTTAATGTTTATACTAGATGCATTACCTTCTATTGTAATATCTATTTTGTGTTTTTTATCATCATAATTAGTAGTTTTAAATTCATTAGATGAAATTTTTTCTAAATCTTTACCATGTATATCTAAACTTAATAATTGGCTATCCTTTCTTATGAAAATTCCTGCATTATTAGGTAATTCTAAACTTATAGAACCTACATTAACACTAATATCCATCTCTACATCATAGTTTATATCTCCATCAAAGTCTATAGATGCATTTCCTGCATTAACATCAACATCTATATCCTTTGCCCTTGCATTACTTAGGCCATTAACTTCCACATTTCCTGCATTGGTTTCGATTTCAAGATTATCTAAATCCACTTTGTTTTTTTCATTAAAATAAATATCAACATCTGAAGCATTAAAATCTGTAGTGAATTCTTCAACCATTAAATCAGTTAAATCATATATACTTTTTGTCGCATTTGCCTCAATATCAATAGATAGTGGTAATTTATTAGTTAATTTTAGATCCCACTTGTTTATAAAATTAGAAGGCTTACCAATACCAAATGTAATCTTTTTTGTGTTATAATACCCAATATTTAAGTTATCATCCCTTAAATCAATTCTAGGTTTTATTTCTACAATATTTGTTTTTATATCTCCTTTAAATAATTTATCATTTGTTTTACTTAAATTAATTTCTCCAGCACTGGTATTTAAATCAACCTTTAGATTATTTTGTCCTTTAATATCAAATTCTTTACTAAAGATTCTTAAATCCCCTGTTTTTACTTCCCTACTATTATTATCAGTAATCTCTATACCTGAACCTTTTAAATCTATTACACAACCTGTTAAACTTAATAAAGTAATAATCATTATAATCAAAATTAACCTTTTCAACTCATAACCTCCTTTAACACCCTCTTATTACTTTTAAAGTAATTATAAAGAGTACCTAAACCTATTATTATTGTAATAATTTTAATAACAGTTCCTAAATATGGAATGAAACTCAGTGTGAAAATTAATAATAAACCCATTATTATTTTTATTAAAGAATTACTTTTTTTTAGTAACTTTCCACCTAACCATATAGAAACTGGCAGATATGATAAATATAAAAGAATTATATATATTGTTAAAAGGATAATTCCTATAGGTATACCTATAATAGTTAATATTAAAAGTATTGAAACTATAGGTATTAATAAACTTATAACTATCCCTAACTTTAAATTAGTCTTAAAATCATTGACTTTCTTTTCTAACTTTGAAAAGAATTTGGGATATATACTTACTAAAACAGCTCCTATAATTAAAAGACACATCATAAAAATCATCTTAACTAAAACATAAAAGTAATGAATATATCTTTTTATAAGATCTAAATTAAATAAATCTTTAGTAAAAGTTATATCTCCCCTTATAAATCTTTTAGGAACCTTTATTTTTTTTACATTACTATAATTTAAATCTCCATATACCATTGCATTTTCACTAAGTTTTATTTCCTTTGCAAATACATTTATATCTCCTTTTACTTTACCATCTATTATTAGAGTATTAACTCTCCCCCTTATATCTGAATTTACATCCCCCTTTATTGAAAGTTTATTTGAAAAAACTGTTATGCTTCCATCAACAGTACCTTTATCTATTATTAATTCCCTAGCAAGGGCAGTTATATTTTTTCTTATTTCACCACTGATATTTCCCTTTGATGTAATGATTCTTAAATTTCCTTTAATTATTCCATCTATCTCACTTATTTTATTAAAGGTTATCAAATCTCCATAAACTGTTCCTAAATTATAAACTTTATTTGTCACTAAATTAAGATCCCCTATAATTAACCCATGGTTATAAGCTTTATTTCCAATAAAAAACACATCACTATTTACTTTCATATCATCTTTTATGATTAAATCATCCGTTAATTCGTGGGCATATATTATCGATGGTGTAAAGATTATTATTAATAATATAACTAAAATCCTTACAAGACTAGGCAATTAAAAAATCCCCCTTCACTTATTTTTCTTTATCTATATCATCGATTATTTTATCTACTTCAATGTTTTCTTTATTTGTATTTTCGTTATAATTAACTATATTTGATTCATTAAAATTATCAACAGTACCAATTTTTGTATCAATTATAGCTCCCATACCAACTAATTTAGCTAAATATAAAACTGGCTTTAAAATTATTGTTATATCTGCTAGCCAAAATATAACTGTACCTACTAATAATTCAGTTAAAGTAGACCAATCTCTATTTCTTCCTAGTCTTTTACCTAAAGAGATTTTTACTACTGTATTACCTCCAAATTCTAATAAACCTTTCAGGGGTATTAATACTAATATAAAAGGTATACCTATAAATATAGCTGCTAAAACTGGAGTTATTACATAAAATGCAATCGTAATTACTAAACCTATTCCAAATTTTCTTGGCATATTTACAGGAACTCTTTCTGCTATAAAATCTGTTCTTTCCGGTGCTATAACAACTAAAATTATAGAAAATAAAAGCGCTACTAAAGTTTTTATAGTTAAGATAACCATTATTATAATTAATAGTCCCCATATACCTGGTAATATATTAAAAAATCCAAATACGTTTATATCTTCTCCTCTAACTATAGCTGATGGTGCTTTACCATCTGATCCTCCAAGGATTTGAACTTTATTTTGTGTTATTGTTGAGCCTGGAGCCATTTTTGTTCTTCCTAATATAGATACTGTGTTTCCATCGATAGTACCATCTAAATCTATACTACCTAATATTGAAACCACATCTCCATCTACATTACCATCTATTTCTACATCACCAAATATTGAAACAATATTTCCTATCATATCAACATTTTCTTCTATGTGTATATCTTTAAATATTCCTACTTTCTCCCCATAAATAGTATCATCATAACAATATCCTGTTGCTGCCATAAATACTATTAATAATGTTATTATTAATACTCTTTTTTTATTCACTTTAATTCCTCCTTATATTTATATTATAAATTTTTACTATACATAACTCTAAAATTACTAAATTAAATAAAAAGACTAATAAAACTATCGGTAATATCAAAGTAAATTTAGAAATTAATTTTACTAAACCCACTAATAAATCAGAAGTATTAATTGTATTTACAACGATAAAACTTACAAACTTAACTATAGATTCTATAAAAAAGTTACTAAAATCAGATATTAATCCTGGTATACTTAAAGTTAATTTTCTAAATATAAAGTAAGTAGATAATGATAATACACTAAAAGCTGATACTATTAAATAAATTAAGTTTTTATAAGATTTTTTCTTATATTTGCCTTTATCTATACTAGCCATTACTTTTTTTTCTATATCTTTAGGAGGTTCTACATCTTCTAAATCCTCTACAATTTCAAAGGTGTCATTTAAAAGATTAAATTCTTCTCTACATTCACTGCAAACTTCTAAATGCTTAGTTAATTTATTTTGTTCCTTTTCTGTTATATCTTTATCTAAATATTTCATTATCAACATCGAAGCTTTATTGCAGTCCATTTAAAACTCCTCCTTTCTTATACTTTCTAAATTATCCTTTAACATTCCCCGTGCCCTATATAGTCTATTTTTAACCTTAGTTAATGGTAGATTTAAGCAATCTGACATTTCTTTATATGATAAATTCTGTTGATGATACATTATAATTAATATTCTATATTTTTTAGGTAAATTATTTATTAACTGTATTATTATATTTTTATTTTCCTTGTATATATAGTTATTTTCTGCACTTAAAGTACTAGCATTAGTTTCATTCCAGTCAGTTAATGGAGTAGTATCCACTGACTTTTTCTTTTTTAAATCCAAACAATAATTTGTAGTGATTTTTAATATCCACGTTGAAAACTTATATTCTGGATTATACTTATCTAAAGAGTTATATGCCTTTATAAAAACTTCCTGGGTGATGTCAGAAGAATCCTCTTTATTTCTTGTAAATTTATAAGCTATATTATAAACTTTTCTTTTATATAAAGTAACTATTTCTTCAAATGCCTTTTCATCACCCTTTAAACATCTTTTTACAAGTTTATAATCATTTTCTTCCAAAACATCACCTCCAGTAACTCATTTTTCCTTTCATTTATATACTACGAATAAATAGATTATTTGTCTGATAAATTTATAAATTTTTTAAATAGAAATGAAGATAAGTTCTACCTTATCTCCATTATTTATTATATATTTACTTTTTATCTAATGCATTCCTCTTTTTAATGCTACCTTATTTATTGAAACATTTTTAAATGATCTTACAGCTAGTAATAAAAATATTGTACCTATAACTAAAATAATACTTATTGATAATAATGGTTTGATTTGAAAATTACCAATCCTTAAAATAAGCCCCATTTTTTCTAAAACTTTTTCTGAAATATTAGTTGTATCCAAGGCTAAATGTCTAAAGGCACTTACTGCATATGTTACTGGGTTAATATATACAATTACTCTTAAAAAGTCAGGTAAAAGTGATACAGGTACATATGCTCCAGATAAAAACATCATTGGCATCATTAACATTTGTACTATCATTTGAAATCCCATTGTAGATTTTACAAAACTTGCAATAAAAAGCCCTATAGAAGATATTGATAATGATATTGCAATCATTCCCCCTATAAGTCCTAATATCATAAATAAATCATACTTCATGCCAAATAAAGGTGATGCAGCTAATATTATAGAACCCTGTATTAATGCAGAAGTTGCAGAACCTAATATCTTTCCTATGGCGATACTAGTTCTACTAGCGGGAGACACTAAAAATTCCTTCATAAAACCATCGGATTTATCCTCAACAACACTTAAAGCATTAGATATAGATGTCATAAATGTCGTTGTTGCAATAATACCTGGTAATAAGTATTGAATTGATTTAACGCCCAGTGCTGATGTATCAAAATTACCTAAAGCAAAGGTAAATACAAAAAGCATTGTAAAAGACATAACTAAAGAACTTATTATCCTAGCTCTATCTCTAATATAATTTAAAAATTCACGATACCATATAGTAGTTATTATTCTCATTTAATCCCTCCTAATCCCTAATGTTATGTCCTGTTATATTCATAAATACATCATCTAATGTAGGTCTTTTGATTTCTAAATGATAGATATTCTCTTTATATTCCCTTATAAAAGATGTAACAAAATCAGTTGGTAGATCTGTTACTTTAACTAATATCTCATCATTTTTATTAAATACTTCATAGGGATAGTTATCCCTTATAAAGTTGATAGTTTCTTCACTATTATCTGATTTAAATTTTACTACGTTATAGGCTAATTTTTCCTTTAACTCAATAGGTGTGCCCTTTGCTACGATTTCACCTTCATCTATTATCGCTATATTATCACAAATCTCAGCCTCATCCATGTAATGGGTTGTTAAAAATATAGTCATATCATGTTCTTTTTTTAGTCTTAATAAATATTTCCATATATAGGATCTTGTTTGGGGATCTAATCCAGTTGTTGGTTCATCTAAAAATAAAACCTTTGGATAATGCATAAGTCCCCTAGCAATTTCTAACCGACGCTTCATTCCCCCAGAATATGAACTAACAAAATCATTTTTTCTATCACTTAACTCTACTATTTCTAAAACTTCATCTATTCTACTTTCAATTTCATTTTCTTTAACATCATATAATCTAGCATGTATTAATAAATTTTCCCTAGCAGTTAATCTTTCATCTAATGTTCTTTCTTGAAATATTATACCTATTTTTTTTCTTACTTCATCCTGCTCAGTTAATACATCTTTACCATCTAAGTAAACTTCTCCCTTAGATAAACTAATAATTGTACAAAGTATATTAATAGTAGTACTTTTCCCTGCTCCATTTGGGCCTAAGAAACCAAAAACTTCTCCTTTATTAACATTAAATGAAACATTTCTTACTGCTTTATGATCTTTATAGTTTTTAACTAAATTTTTCACTTCAATAATATGACTCATATTTTCATTCCTTTCTACTCCTATACTCATTCTTTATAACACCATATTTAACTATTTCCATTCTTTTTTTATATAAACTTATAACTTCACCATTAGATATATTTTTAGCAAGTTTCATGGTTATTAAATCCTTAGATATCATTCTTATTAATTCTAAAATATCTTTTATATTCTCTCTTTCTATCTTTGATTTATCAACTAGTTCTAAAAGATTATTCATATTTTTTCTATGAATATTCTTTTGTTTGGATAAATGATCACTTAAATTAAAATTTAAATTTAAAAATAGATTTTTAAAAAAATTATGATTTTCTTTATTTATTATTTCTAAATCCTTAATAAACATTTCCTCAGATGCTTTAAAAATATCACCTTCATGTTTTTTTAGTAAATCCTTCAATTGATTATGCTTTTTTCCAAAAACATTTTCGATAACATAAAAATATAAATCCTTCTTATCTTTAAAATACTGATAAAAACTTCCCCTTGGTATTCCTGCTTTTTTTATAATATTAGAGATTTTAGCTCTATTAAAGGATACTCTAGAAAATTCTTTAAAGGCAGCATCAAATATTTTTACTTGTTTTTCCTTTGGTAAATTATAATAGGTCTTTGTTGGCATTTATCTCCCTCCAATATGACAATGTGTCATATGTATATATTACATGACACTCTGTCATATGTCAAATTAAACTTTTAAAGTACAAAAAAAAAGAAGACACTTTGTCTTCTGATAATAGGTAATTTATTTTTTCTTTAATCTTTTATATTTCATACCACATCCCATAATCAAGGATGGAAAAATAGGTTTAAATAGTAATAATATTGGGTAGGAAACCTTATCTATCAAAAAATAAATCACAGTAAATGGACAGTTATATAAGTTAAATACAATCCAATATCTACTTAATTGTTCAGAGATTTCATTTAAATTCATACCTGTTTTAAAAAATGTATATACAAATAATATTAAACCTATTAAAGCTATAATACTCCCTGAAAAAAAATCATATCTTTTATCCTTTTTTATATCTAAAAGCATACCCCCATAGAAATATAATGCTAAAAAAAAGGTAATAAAAAAAATTCTACTTATAACATTAGTTGTGTATATACCAAGTGTAGGACCAGTTATAACAAATACAATTAAAAATATAAAAGAAATCATTGTAATAATTAAATGAAATCCAAATGCTTTAATATTATTTATAAAAATCACCTACCCCTAAATAAAAAAATAAACTAAGATGATTATCTTAGTTTATTTTTTTCTAATTATTATCCCATTAACCCTTGAGTATAAGAGCTTATAATAGTATTTGTACCACTTACTATTAATATCCATATTATCCAAGAACCTATTACTACTATTGCAGATTTCTTTCTTGGAATATCAAATGCATAGGATATACCTATAACAGTAAGTATTTCATACCATATAATAAATATATTTATTTGAGCTAATACATAATATAAAAAGCCACCTTCCATTGAATTAGGAAGTATAATTGAAAAATCAATAGGGATAGTTCCCTTTCCTACTATCATTGATATTATACCAACTACTAAACTTCCTAAAACAACCGGTAAATATGCATGACCTATAACTGAAAAAGCTTCTTTAACCGTTCCGGTACCACCTAATACTGAAGATAGGCCAGAAACTAAAAAACTTTTAATTCCCCAAAATATTAAAGGGCCAATTCCTGCAAATAAAATTGATACATAAAATGATGTTTCCATTTGACTTGTCGGTGGAATCTCTTGGCCTAATTTTTCATACTGCTGAATCATATTTTGAATTTGAACATCTTTATCTAAAGTGATAAAACTAATCAAAATCATAGATATTACAACTAGTAAGATCGGAAATAAAATTTTAGGAAATACAGCAATATCTTTAAAAGCCTCATTAGGATTAGTAAATATGTATTTTACTTTATCCCACCATTTTAAAGGTTCCCTTTGATTTTCTTCATCAAAAACATTATTCATATCTTCACCCCTTTTTAAATTTACTATAACTATTATACCATTTTTTACTTAGCTTTCCAGCTACATCTATATTCACCTATAGCTTTTTCTAGTATAAGCGTAATTTTCCAATCACCTTTTTTAGGACTTTGTATTTTAAAGTCTTCTTTTAATTTTTCATCCATACCTATTTCTTTACTTAAATATTCTTTATTAGAAGGATCTTGAATTATAATTTTAAAAATACCTTCATCAATTTTAGCCTGTAAATCAAACTTTATATATTCTACATTTTTATCTATTTGAATTTTATGAAAAGAACTATCTGTTCTTTTCTTTTTAAAACTACCATGGGTCTCTCCATTAATATTAGTACTTGAACATCCAACAGATAATATTGCTATAATTGATACTAAAAATATTAAATTCAACACTTTCCTCATATTCTACCTCCTATAACAAGATAGGTTTTATTCATACCTTAAAGCATCGATTGGATCTAATTTAGCAGCCTTATTAGCTGGATATATACCAAAGAATATTCCCACAATACATGAGAATGAGACTGCTATTATTATTGTTATTATAGAAACAGATGGTGGAATCCCTATAGTTAAAGCTATTATACTTGAAATAGTCTGACCTAGGATAGTTCCAATAATCCCCCCTATTCCTGATATTATCATAGCCTCTATTAAAAATTGTATCAATATGGCTTTTCTCGTTGCTCCTATTGCTTTTCTTATACCTATCTCTCTAGTTCTTTCAGTAACTGATACTAACATTATATTCATAACACCTATTCCACCAACTAATAGTGAAATTGCAGCTATCGCTCCTACTACTGTTGAGAGGGTTCCCATTATTTTATTTAATAGTTGTTTTTCCTGTTGAGCAGTATAAGAAACATAATAATCTTTTTCTGAATTTCTATGTCTTCTTTCTACTAATTTTATGATATTTTCCTTTACTTTATCAATATTTTTATTTTGTTCAATATTTATTTCTAATGAGTAATACCTACCACCCGTTCCTAACTTTTTCATATTTGTACATGGAATGTAAACACGAGTAGGATTCTCCCCTGAATTTAATTTATCAAAGGTTGATGCAGGTGTTTCATACACACCAACAATAGTGTAGGATAATTTTGACCAATTAGTATCTACTATTAACTTTTCTCCTATTACATTGGTTCTTTTAAATATTTTCATTGCTAATTCCTTATCTATAACAGCAATATTTCTTTTTCCCTTAACACCTGATTCTGTTAAAAATCTTCCCTTAAATATTTGTAAATTTTCAATATCTTTATAATCTGAATTTACTCCATTTATATATATAGAAGCATCTTCTCGTCCCTTAGTTGCCTTAGCACTAAAACTAGTCCTCGGAGAAACAGCTTTTACATCTTCATTAAATACCCTTTTTATAGCTTCTACATCGCTATCATCAAAACGGTCTTCATATCTAGGATTTTCCCGCCAATTCATTTGTAATACTACTCTATTTGCTCCAAATTTATCAAATTCTTTACTAATTAAATCTTGACTACCTTGACCTAAGGCTACTATTGTAATAACCGATGATATACCTATAATAATTCCTAACATTGTTAGAAATGACCTCATCTTATTAGCCCAGAGACTTGCCATTGCAACTTTTATACTTTCTAAAAAATTCAAACAATCACCCCCTATTTACGGATAATAATTCTATTATCTACTAGTCTATCTTCTATTAACAAACCGTCTCTGAAAGTTACTACCCGTTTAGAATGATTAGCTATTTCTTCTTCATGGGTTACTAAAATTATTGTTACACCTTCATTATTCAGAGCTTGAAAAATCCCCATAATTTCCTCTCCAGATTTTGTATCTAAATTACCTGTTGGTTCATCTGCTAATACTATAGAAGGATTATTAACCAAGGCCCTCGCTATAGCTACTCTTTGTTTTTGTCCTCCTGATAACTCATTTGGTTTATGATCTTTTCTATCTAAAAGCCCTACTTTTTCAAGTAATTCTAAAGCCTTTTTTCTACGTTCTTTTAAGTGTGCCCCTGCATACATCATAGGTAATTCAACATTTTTTATAGCAGGTGTTTTTGATAATAAATTAAATGATTGAAATACAAATCCTATCTTTTTATTTCTTATTTTCGCTAATTCGTTATCATCTAGTTCACTTATCTTTACATCGTCTAGATAATATTCTCCTAAAGTAGCCTTATCTAGACATCCTAATACATTCATAAGGGTCGATTTACCTGAACCAGAAGGTCCCATTATTGATATAAACTCTCCCTTATCTATATTTAAATCAACATTTTTAAGCGCTTCTACTTTTACAGCGCCTGTATCATATACCTTAGTTAAATTTTTTAACTGTATCATTTTTTACCACCGCTTACAGTTACGTCCATGTCATCCTTTAATCTCTCAGTTGGATTAAGTACTATTTTATCGCCCTTTTTAATTTCATCTGATATTATCTCTAATTTCATATCTCCCTTTATTCCTTCAGTAATTGGTACTTCTTTAAGCTTATCATTTTCTACTTTATAAACTATTTCTGTTCCATCCTTCTTTTTATAGATTGTTTCATAAGGAACTACTAAAGGATCTTCTTTGTGTCCTGTTCTAATACTTACATCGGCTGAAAATCCAGGTTTCAAATCCTCAGTTACATTTAATATATCAACCCTTATTTTCACATTTGTCTCATATCCTGAATTTGTTTTTTGAACTTCAGCTATAGGTGCTATATAGCTAACTTTACCTTCATATTTTTTGCTTTCAAAGGCATCTCCAGTTATTTTTACATCTTGACCTATATTAATTTCCTTTACATCATATTCACTTACATCAACTTCAATTTCTAATTTTTTTGTATCATCAATAATAAATAAAGGATTTAATGTTGATGCATTAACTCCAATTTTTGCATTGGATTTAACTATTGTTCCATTAATAGGACTTTTTATAATTGACTTTTCTAAATCTTCTTTCTTTGATTTCACACTTAAACTTTGAAGCTTTATTTTTTTTACTTGACTTTCAATATTTTTCTTATTTTCACCACTCATTGCTTCATCTAGCTTATTTTTAGCAAGTTCATAATTATTCTTTGCAGTTAAAAAAGTAGTTTTATCTGTCTCTAATTTAGACTTACTAATAGCTCCTGCTTCATATAATTCTTTAGATTTTTCGTACTTTTTCTTACTATCTTCATATGTAATTTTAGCATTTTCTTTATTTTTTTCTAAACTAAAAGTATCAATTTCCTTTTTCATTTCTTCTAATACACTCTTTTCAAGTTCTAAATTTATCTCAGCACGTTTTAAATTATATTCTAAATCCTTTGTATTTAACTTTGCTAAAATATCTCCTTTATTAACTTTAGAACCTTCCTTTACTAATACTTTTTCTATAGTATAAGGTAACTCTGATACTATATTTCTTTGATCCTTTGTTTTTATAATACCATTTGATATTATATCTTGAGAAATTGGCATCTTCTCTACTTCTACAGCACTTACTCTAACTTTATTAGTATCTTTCTTATTTACAGTTTTAAAAATACCAACAGATAAAACACCTATACCAACTAAGACTAACAATATTATTAGAATTTTTTTCTTTTTAAACATATTTTCCCTCCTAAATTAAATTCATTACTAAATGTATTTTTTCATATTATGTCCTATTATTAAATATTGAAAAAATTATTTACTATGTTAGACGAATTATTTGACAAAAACCCTTCAAAATCCTTTTAAAAAAGAGAAAATTATATAAATCTTAAGAAAATTTAACATATGAAAAACCCTGATATATTTTCAGGGTTAGTAAATTTCTTTCCACATTATAATAGCATCTTCTTTTGTATCAGCATAATATCCAGGTCTCTTTCCACAATCCTCAAAACCATATTTTTTATATAACTCATGGGCAATAATATTATTTTCCCTAACTTCAAGGGTCATTCTATCCATATCTTTTTCCTTACAAATATCTATTAAAGCTTCTAAAAGTATGTTTCCAATACCTTTTTTTCTTTCTTTAGGATGTACTGCTATATTAGTTACATGACCCTCATCAACTATTAACCATACCCCTGCATAACCTACAACTTCTTCATTATTAATTGCTACTATGTATCTTGATAACTTATTACCCTTTATTTCCATCTTAAATGATTTTTTAGACCACGGTGTACTAAAGGAAAGTTTCTCAATTTCTAAAACAGAATCAATATCATTCTCTTTCATATATCTAACTTTAATATTATCCATTGCTTTTTTCTCTTTCTATTTTCTTTTCTAATTGTCTTTCTGCTTGGGATTTTTTCATATATTCAGGAATAAGTTTAAAATAACTTTCTTCTTCTCCATTTTTTAATTTTTCCATAGCAAGTTCTGCTACTGAAGATGCCCTTGTTATATTTACACTTTTCGGTGCAAATTTAATATTATTTAATCTTTTTTCTATTTTTTCTTTATAAACTTTAGTTCCATCTCCATTAAATACTATACAATCATTATACTCACTTAAAATGTCAATTAACTTATCTACCTCTAAAACGTCCTGCTTTTTTATTATCTTTAATTCACCATTAACCCATCTATATATGCCTGTATATACTCTATCCCTTCTAGCATCCATCATAGGAACTATTAAACCATCATGAAATAATATATTATAAGCTAATGCATCTATAGTTGGAACTTTTATAACTTTTTTTTCTGTAGCATGGGCTAAAGCTTTAATAGTGGAAACCCCTATTCTTAAGCCTGTAAAAGAACCAGGACCTATACTTGCTGCAAAACAATCTATATCTTTAACATCTAATTCACAACTTTCTAAAAGTTCTTTTATAATAGGCATAATCTTTTCAGAATGGGTTCTTTTATGATTTAGTATGTATTCACCTATTAATTTATCATCATCTAAAATAGCACAAGTTGCAACTATACTTGATGTATCTATGGCTAAAACCTTCATTATCTATTCAACTCCTTAATTATTTCTTCATATCTTTTTCCCTTACCATAAATATTTATTTCTCTTTTATTTAAATCTTTAGTTCTTTTTAATTTAATAGTAAGTCTTTCTTTAGGTAAAATTTCTTCAATTAAATTAGCCCACTCAATAATAACTATACCTTCAGAAAATAGATACTCCTCATATCCTAAGTCATACATTTCATCTACATCTGAAATTCTATATACATCAAAATGATAAACTGGATATTTACCTTCATATTCATTTATTAATGTAAAGGTTGGACTAGTAACATAATCATCAACCTCAAGTCCTTTAGTGATTGATTTTGTTAGGGTTGTTTTACCTGCTCCTAAATCCCCTATAAGACAAACTACATCTCCACTTTTTAAAATACTTCCTAATTTATATCCAATTTTTTTAGTTTCTAATTCTCCATTAGTAATTATCCTTTGCATGACTTCTCCCTTCTTATAACTATAACTTTATTTTTCTCAACTTTATTAAATATTATATACCCCATTTTTATTTCTAACAAGCTTTTTAAAAAAATGGACAAACTAGAATATATCTTAAAATCTTTTCATAGATTACTATAAAGGGCCTTAAGGAGGTGTATATATGGATTTATCAAATTTAGTAAAAATTAAAGAAAATATGTATGTATCAAAAAATCAAACTAAATGGTATAAAAAAGCTTTAAAACATTGTAATAATAATCCGAAGGCACTACTTGAATTAGCAAAGGAATATGAAAATAAAAATGAATATTTAAAAGCCTATAATATTTATTCTAATTTATCTAATAATGGCAATTTATTAGCAAAAGAGCGATATGAAAAATTAAAATCAAACCTTGAATTAAAATATAAAAAAGATAAGTTAAATAAAATTGAAACTAAAAAGAAAAAAAGAAATAAAATAATTAAAAACTCCCTTTTATTAGCACTAATAATTCTTCTATTACTATTATTACCAAGTTTTTTAAATAATTTTTTAATAAATGCTAAAAACATAATAAAAGAAACAAATATATTTAAAATAACAAAAAAAGAAAATATAAAAAATGAAAAAAATATTTTTTTCTACCCTGAAAAAATATCTAAAAATAACTTAGAAGGAAATTTCATAAAACGGGATATTTTTATAGATGAAAATTTAAGTTTAGAAAATATAATATTAAAAGCAGAAAAAGAAATTGAAAATGTTAGTAAAAACTATAGTAGAAATGAAAAAATAATTATTTATCTAAAGGATAAAGTGACTAAAAAAACCCTTTATGAAGTTTTATGGACACCGAAAGAAAAAAATAAATATAAAATATATAAAGAAGCTAAAGGTAGTTACCCTTTAGCTTTTAATAATAAATCTATTTATGTTGACTCTAAAAATAATAATATATATATACTTAAAAAAAATAGAATTATTAAATCTATAAAAGCGTCCATGGGAAAAAAAGATACACCCACACCTAAAGGACTTTTTAAAATTCAAAAAAAGGTTAAACTCAATCCTAAAACCTCCGGTGTTTATGGTGCTTGTTGGATAGGTCTTTCAAAACCCCATTATGGCATACATGGAACTGATAATGAAAAAAGCATAGGCACAAATGAAACAAAGGGTTGTATTAGACTTAATAATGATGAAATATTATACTTATATAATTTTTTAAATGAAGGGGATTTTGTTTTAATCGATTAGGAGGTAAATAATTATATTATTTACCGTCCTCTCAGTCGAGTAAGCAAGGGGATTTTCACCTCAAGCTTCTCACAGAACCGTACGTGAAAGTCTCCTTTCATACGGCTCTTGTCATTCATCTATTAAATACCTTTATAAGACCAGTGTGCAAATAATTTTGGTTCTCTCTGTCTAACTTGAGAGAGCCATTTTTCTGCTCTCTGCCTTCGTCCACGGAGATATTTTATTTGCTCATTGCCCACTTGACAATTCTTCTTTCTATAACTTGTAACGTGTATTTCATTGCTGATGGATTGTACCTTCCAAAGTAGTTCATCCAACCTCTTATCATGGGGTTTAACATTTCTGAAATCATCTTAATATTACTCCCCGTTCTCTTGTGAATTTCCATAGTTTTGATTTTATCTCTAAAATCTTTAGCAGACTTCTTACTTACATAGCATATAAAATTGTTCCTCAACTTCCCATCTCTGCACATAATATACATAGCTTTATATGTGTATCCTAGAAAATCAAACTCTGTTATGGGATACTTTACTTTTCTATCTCTGTCTTTACAGGATGCAATTCAAGTTTTACTTCTTTCATTCTTGATTCAAGTGCTCTTTTAACACATTCTGCTTTTCTTTTAAAGTTTTGCAGTGCACTATTGCATCATCTGCATATCTTTCAAAAGGACAGTTCGGATAATACTTATGCATCCAAACATCAAATGCATAGTGTAAGAAGAGATTTGCTAGAACTGGACTTATAACTCCCCCTTATGCAAAGTAAAGTATTATGCAAAGTAAACATCCCAAAGCCTATAAATAAAAGGTTTATATCTCATTTACTTTGCATAATATCTAATTTACTTTAATTCAGACAACCGAATAAATAGCGCTTG
>VEND01000058.1 GCA_009711765.1 Bacillota bacterium
TGTCAGAATTGTGATGGGTTAATGGAACCTATACACTACAAAAGTGTACACGGAATAACTTATAACATTGACGATTAGTGAAGAGCCAAGAATAAGCGGCGAAATCATTTAATCGCCGCCTTTTTTAATGCATAAAAAGGATTTAAAAGATAAAACGAGAAAGTTTAAATTAGAATTATTTTAAAACTATGTATTGGAGGAATCAAATGGATTTATTAAAAGAAATACTACATAATGAAAAGATCGATAAATTTGGTAAAACATTTTCTAGGAAAGCAGTAAGAGGAATAATTTTAAAGAATAAACAATTATTAATGATTTACTCTAAAAAAAATGGGGATTATAAATTTCCTGGGGGTGGAGTTGATGGTGATGAAACCCATTTAGACACACTTAAAAGAGAAGTATTAGAAGAAAGTGGAGCAACGGTTTCAAAAATAGTAAAAGAATTTGGTAAGGTAATTGAATATGATAAACCTTTAGAAGATGAATATGATGTATTTAAAATGACCTCATTTTACTACATATGCAAAGTAAATTCTGAATTTACTAATCAAAATCTAGATTTATATGAAAAAGAATTAGGCTTTGAACCTATATGGGTAGATATAGATAAGGCAATAAATAAAAACACATCAATTATTAATAACAGTGACTCACCTAGATGGGTAATTAGAGAAAATTTCATACTAAAGAAAATTAAACAATTAATATAAAATAAGAAGTAGTCTATCGAGTTATATTACTTTGTCTATCCTAGGGTTAGCTATATTGTATTAGATAAAGGTAATAACATACTACAAATATTTAAAGTACTAGTTAAGGAATGGATAAATAGAATAGAAAATTAAAACAGATATTAAGATAAGGATAAGCTAAGGGTAAATATATGACTTTTTATATACCTTTATAATAGATATTAATACTAAGATAGGGGTTTAGGTTGAAAAGCAAATAAAAGAGCATTTAAAGGCAGTATATGGACTTTGTTCGTTGAAGATGCTATAGGAAGGAGGAAATATTGGGCTTAAATAATAAGGAATACATATATATGATGTTATGGTTAGTTGGTATTATTTTAACCATTATTAATTTTATAATCATTTTACCTAAGAATGGTCCTTTAGGTATTATTATTGCTATTATTTCAGGGGGATTTGCAGGATATTATGCTAGACAATGGAATTTGTTAAGAGAACAAAGATATAAAAGTGAAATACATAGTGATAATACTAACTCTATTGATTTTGATGTAAAACTTAGAAAATTAAATAACTTAAAAGAAGATGGATTAATCAGTGAAAATGAGTTTAAAGATAAACGTAAAGAGATAATGGAAGAGAAGTGGTAATTATTATATAAAGGGGGTTATATGAATAATTATAATAAAAAAGGAGTAATAGAATTTATTAATACATATTTTAAAAGTATGAATTTAAAATTTTTATTTATATGGGCATTAGTTTCTAGTATCTATGGCTATATTATTATAGGAAAAGAAAATATCTTTAAAATTCTAATAGTTATTTTATTTATAAGTATAATAGCTCATTATATAAGACCTAATTATCTTAAGAAAGAAACACTAAAAGCAGTAGAGAACTTTTATAAAGATAATGAGTTTAAAAATAATGTTTCAGTATCCTTTGTATGTAATAATAAAAAAATAGACGGACCAACCTTTGGGATTTTAGAAATAAATAAAAATACTATTAAATTCATACCATTTAAAAGTAATCTTCAAGATGAGAATTTTATAATAGATTTAAATAATTTAAATAAAGAAGATATACTACTAACAGAAAGAAAATGGGCATTATTAGATAAAATATTTTTTAAAAAAATATCTAAAATTATTAAAATAAAATATGATAGTAAAAAAGTTATACTTCAAATGCCTTATATAGTTGAGACTTTTGAAATTTTAAAAAAATATATAAAGTAATGTAAATGAAATCTCCCTTCATTAGGGGGATTTTTTGTATTTAAGATAAAGGTAAATAAAGGAATCAATAGAATATATATAATATGATTTAGAAAGGATGGTTTTATTGATAAAAGTTTTTATAATCTTTCCAGTACTCTTTTTTATAATTATTGCAATATCAACATATAGAAATAGTGAGTATTTTAAAATATAGTGCATTTTAAATATTAATATTATCTATGATAAATATGATATGTTTAATATTTCATAGTATTAATTATGGAAAATACATAGGTTTATTTAGAATAGACGAACAAAACATTAATGTAATGTTCAATTATTCTCTTTTTATAGCATTAATAGCGTTAGTAATATATCTATTTAATGAAAGTAATATCAAATGGTAATGGGGGATGATAATTTGAAAAGAATTTTTATTATTTTTATTTTAATATTTTTTATATTTTCATATTTATATTTAAAACCTTATAAAATAGACGTTGAATATAAAGGATATATATATTCATTAGATAATGATTTTAGTAAAAAAATAGATATTCAGTTAAAGGGAGATGTACAAAGATATATAAGTGGTGAGAAAAAGTTCATAGGATATTTAGAAATTGATGGTTTTAAGCAAGAAATAAATAAAGATGAATATAAACAATTTAAAGGATCAAGTACAATAATAAAAGTAAATAATGATGGTAACGACATTTTTGCAGGATCCTTATTTTTTTCTAATGACTTTAAATTAATAGCTGGAAATTTAAAAAAAATTAATAAAAAATATAAAACTAAATGTAGGTTTGTAGCTCCAGTTAAAAGTTTAGAAAAGGCAAAGAAATACTATAAAGAAATTATAAATTAAAAAAAGCCTTAAGGAAAATCCTTAAGGCTTTCTTAAAATTCAGTTATATTATTAAACAACTGTTACGTTTGCTGCTTGAGGTCCTTTTTGTCCCTCTGTAATTTCAAATGTAACATTTTGTCCTTCTTCTAATGTTTTGAATCCTTCTTTGTTAATTTGAGAGAAATGTACAAAAACATCGTCTCCCTCTTCACATGTAATAAATCCATAACCTTTTTCTGAATTAAACCATTTCACTGTACCATTCTTCATATAAATACCTCCAAAATTTTATTTCTTAATTCTCTGTAAACTTTATTTTCTTAAATTTGGATTTACTTATATGAAATACTAAATGTACCAATAATAATCCTTTTTTAATCAACAAACATTTACTTAAGAATTAACTCTATAAACATTCTATCACTTAACTGCCAAACAAACAACCTTTATTTTAAAAAAAATTAAATTACATTGGTATTCATTGGAATAAAGTAAAAAATTTATATTTATTAAGTATTATCATATCTTTTAATTTACATCTTCTTAGCTGTATAAAAACTATTTTTGAATTTTTATATTCTTTTTTATAAATTCTGCTGCAGCAATCATTGCTTAAACCCTTTGCAGGCAATATTGTTTTAGGCATATCTAAGTTATATAAAATTTTACATTTAAACCAATACGTACTAGAAATATGATATGATATTTCATAGGGATTATCAGAATAAAATAAAGGAGAGATATTTTGAGAAATAAAATATATTTTATAATTTTAATATTTTATATCATTATGATTTTTATAACTATCATAAAGTTAAGAAAAATAAAAAAAATAAAAAAAGAATCACTTATAAAGGGAAGTTTAAGATTAAATAATATGAGTATTGTAAGTATGATAATATTTTTTCTTATGTTTTTAAGTTATAGTTATTTATTAATAGATAAAATAAAAAGTGCATCATTTTTATTTAGTGAATATAACATTACTTTTTTAAAGATATTTGATATAGATTTTTTAGAAAAGATTATTAATAATTATATAGATAATAAAAAGGCAGTTAAAGCTACTAAAGTAATATACTTAAAAAAATCAATAATTCAAAATATTTTATTTATGTCTATATTTTTAGGAAATATGATAGTTTATTTATTAGATGCATTACCGGGAGATTTTTTATGTAATGATTATATCTATATAGCGCCCTATAAAATAAAAAAAGAAAATATAGTTGATTTTAAATGGGGTAAAGAATATAAAAGAAAGCTAATAAATAAGAATACAAAATATCAAAAGTTAATACTAACTATAAAAAGAGGGAAATTAGAATCTAGAATATGTAATGAGAAGTTTAAAGAATATTATATGAATATAGATGTGGATAAAAAGAAAAAGGCTAGAGATATTTTAGAAAATCTTATATAAAACATCACAATGTGGATAACTCCTTTAAAATTAAGGGTTTTCCACAATTTTTTTGTGATATTTCATTAAATTGTGGATATATTAAGAAAATTCAAAAAGTTATCCACATTATGTATACCCAATTTTTAGACTTTATTAAAGAAGATATATTAAAGTAATATTTATTAACTATTAACTTTTGAATAAATAAAATATTTAAGATAATATAAAGGTAAGTTTACTAAAAAGAAGGGATAAAATGAAAAAATATAATATACATAGATTTAGTATTTGGGGAATATTAGTTTTAGCCTTTGTAACTGTTTTTTTTCATAGATTATCAATAGGTGCAGTGGCTGATGATATAAGTAGGGATTTATCTTTAAGTGGTAAAGCTTTAGGTAATTTAACTTCTATGAACTTTTATGCCTATGCATTAATGCAAATACCCGTAGGTTTAATGGTTGATACGATAGGAGTTAGAAAGATTTGTACAATAGGAACTTTAATTTCTGCTATAGGTTCTATTTTATTTGGATTATCGGATACTTTAATCCTTGCTTATATATCAAGATTTATGGTAGGTATAGGTACATCTGTAATTATAGTGTCCATATTAAAAATACAGACAAGATGGTTTAATCCAAAAAAGTATTCAACACTTTCAGGGTTAACCTCATTTTTTGGTAATATGGGAGCATTTATGGCTACAGTACCTTTAACATATTTAGCGGTTAGTATAGGATGGAGAAACACTTTTTTTTCACTAGGTTTTATTTCACTAATAATAGCTTTAGGGATATTTTTAATAGTAAAGGATACTCCAGAGGAATTAGGATATGAAAGTGTTTTAAAATCAAAAAGCAATAGAAATATAAAGGAAGGATTTTTTAGCGTAGTAAAGAATAAATATACATGGCCTAATTTTATGCTTATAGGGTCCTTAGTAGGTTCAACAACAGCAATATTAGGTTTATGGGGGATACCCTATATGGTTCATGTTTATGGTATTAGTAAACAACAGGCATCAGGTTATTTATCTTTTCTTTCAATAGGGTTTATAGTAGGAGCTCCAATGGTTGGAAAATTATCGGAAGTATTAAAAGGAGAAATAAAAAAAATACTATATACAACAACCACTTTATTTACCCTTGTATGGATTTATATCGTTTTTATATTTGATAGCAAACCACCTATAAGACATTTACCAATATTATTTTTTATTATAGGCTTATGTGTTATTACCCATATTCTTGTATTTACTAATGTAAAAGAGGTTAATGATATAGAGTTTTCTGCTATAGCATCTTCTATAGTAAATGTAGGAGAATTTGTGGGAAGTTCCTTAGTAAGTCTAGGTATAGGAATAATTTTAGATAAGGGATGGTCTGGTAAAATAATAAATGGTGCTAGAATATATAATTTAAAAGATTATAATAAAGCTTTTATTATAATAATTATAATGGGATTAATTAGTATTATATCCACTTATAGTTTAAGAGATAGTAAAAATTAATAGAATAAATGTTAAATTTAAGGATTTTTTTGGATAATGGTAGTTATTCTATGATAAAATGAAATAAATAAAAATTTGTCAAAGGGGTGGGGAGATGTTAAAAAACCACGTTGAAGATGTAGTAGTATGGCTTTTACCTAAAGTTTTAAAAGAGTATGATGATATATGTACTTGTGAGAAATGTAAAGATGATATTAAAGCTATAGCACTTAATAAACTAAAGCCCCATTATGTAGTTACAAAAGAAGGGGAATCCTATGCAAAAATTAATGATATGAGTTTACAATTTAAAACTGATGTGATGCAAGCGTTAATGGAAGCTGCTAACATAGTTAAAGAAAATCCAAAGCATAGTAAATAAAGATAGGTATTTGATACTTATCTTTATTTTTTATATAAAATTATTAATTTTAAAGGATTTTTATGTTTATTATTGAACTTTATTAATATAATGTAATATACAAAAATATATGGAGGTTGATTAAAATGGTTAAATTAGTATTAGGTTCGAGGGGCACTGGGAAAACTACTAAGTTAATTCAAAAGGCCAATGAAGATATAAAAAAATGTGCTGGTGATATAGCTTTCATTGATGCTGATAATAAAAATATGTACAATTTAAACCATAAGGTAAGATTAATTAATGCCATGGAGTTTGATATTAATAATATAGAAAACTTCCATGGCTTTTTATGTGGAATCATAGCAGAGGATTATGATATCGAAAAAGTATATATAGATGAAATTTATAATCTAATTGACCTTGATATGGATAAATTAAATGATTTAATTTTAAAGCTAGAAAACCTTGGTGAGAAATTTAATACTAATTTTATTTTAAGTATAGATTATGATTTAGATGATGTATCAGAAGATATAAGAGAATATGCAGAATAAAAATTAAATATGGTTATATAATAAAGACAGCTTGCTGTCTTTATTTTTTTCTTGTAAAATATTAATAAATTAAAATGTATATACAAGTGTATTAACATAGGGGGCATATAAATTGAAAGCTAAAGAGAGAAGAAATAATATATTAGATACATTAAAGAAAGAAAAAGGAACAATAAAGGGTACTAATCTAGCTGATAAATATAGTGTAAGTAGACAAGTTATAGTACAGGATATTGCAATATTAAGAGCTAAGGGACAAAAAATATTAGCGACACCTCAAGGTTATATGATCTTAACAGAGGATAATAATAAAATACTTAAAACTATTGCATCAAAACATAATGGTTATGATGCCATTGAAGACGAATTAAAAACTATTATAGATTTAGGAGGAAAAGTTTTAGATGTGATTGTTGAACATCCAATATATGGAGATATAAAGGGTAATTTAATGCTCAATTCTAGAATGGAAATAGATGATTTTATAAGAAAAATAAAAAGTGAGCAAGCTGAACCTTTAGCGACTTTAACAGATGGTGTGCATATCCATACAATTGAAGTACCTAATGAAGAGGTGTTTAAAAAAATACAAGAGATGTTAAAAGAAAAGAAATACTTGATTGAAAACAAATAAAATGTTATATTTTATATACAGGTGACAAGACAGAAGTTAATACAAAGCAAAGGAAGTGAATAAATGAAAAAAGAAAATGTTATCAGAGACTATATTGTTAAAGTTTTAAATGGTATGGCATTAGGTTTGTTTGCTTCTTTAATAATAGGTCTTATACTTAAACAAATAGGTACTAAACTAGGAATCGCCTTACTTTCTGATTTCGGTCAGATTGCACAATATATGATGGGACCTGCTATAGGTGCAGGAGTAGCCTATAGCGTTAAAGCATCTCCCTTAGGTATATTTGCATCTATTATTACCGGGGCAATAGGTGCAGGTACCATATCAACTGAAGAAGGAATGGCTGTTATTAATATAGGTGAGCCTGTAGGAGCTTTGGTAGCTTCGTTATTAGGAGCTGAATTTTCAAAGCTTATTCAAGGAAAAACTAAGGTGGATATAGTTTTAGTTCCAGCAACTACTATTATAGTAGGAGGATTAGTAGGTAATTATATAGCTCCTATAGTTTCAGAATTTATGACATTCTTAGGTTTTATTATAAACAGAGCAACTGAACTTCAACCATTTCCAATGGGAATAATTGTAGCTGTATTAATGGGTATAACATTAACATTACCTATAAGTAGTGCTGCTTTAGCAATATCTTTAGGGTTAAATGGACTTGCTGCAGGGGCAGCTACTGTGGGTTGTGCAGCTCAAATGATAGGATTTGCAGTTGCAAGTTTTAGAGAAAATAAAGTCGGTGGTTTAATATCTCAAGGATTAGGAACATCAATGCTTCAGATACCTAACATAGTAAAAAAACCAAAGATTTGGATACCACCTATAATAACTTCTGCTATACTTGGTCCTTTAGCAACAGTAGTTTTTAAAATGGAAAATAATAAATTAGGAGCAGGTATGGGAACTAGCGGTCTAGTTGGTCAATTTGGAACTTTAGAGGTTATGGGAAATGAAGGTTTAATAGGAATAATTTTATTACATTTTATATTCCCAGCAATATTAACTTTTTTAATATCAGAGTATATGAGAAACAAAGGTTGGATAAAATATGGGGATATGAAGCTTAAAGAGTAAAATGATTGAAAAAAGCATAATTGGGTAGTATAATGTAATAAACATTGTACTACCCTTTTTAATATACTAAGGATGTATAATATGTTTTTTATATAGGGGAAAAGTAAATAATTAGGGGTAGAGATTAATACCTAATAGAGGAGGTTATTATTTTGAGAAGAAAGTCAAGTTTCATTTTTGCAATAGGATTTATAATTATTGTATTTGTACTTAGTTCTTTTTCTGGTATAGTTAATTTTATAACTGACTATAAATGGTTTACAGAATTAGGATATACAGATACATTTCTAAAAAAGTTAGTTACTCAATTTAAAATAGGGATACCAGTATTCATTGTATTATTTGGATTATTGATGTTCTACATTAAAAGTTTAAAGAAAAGTTACTATAAGCAAGGTAATATAACACCACCTGAAAAGGGAGAAAAAAGATTAAATGGAGTTATAGCACTAGTTAGTGCCTTTATTTCATTTTTTATTTCATCAATGTTTGCAAGTAATCTTTGGTTTACAATATTAAGATTTCTAAATTCTACTGAATTTAATATAAAAGACCCTATATTTAGTAATGATTTATCATATTATATTTTTAAATTACCTTTAATAAGGGAAATTACAAGTTTATTACTATTAATAGCTTTTATACTTGTGGTAACAACAATAGTATTTTACCTTATTATGTTATCAATTAGAAGACCAAGCAGTGAGACCCACGGAAATGTTTTTGATATTAATGATTTAGGAGATAGAAAGAATCTTCATAAATTATTAAATAAAAAAATATTTAATTCAGCAATAATGAAGATTGGTATAATTGGTTTATTTGTATTCCTTATTTTTGGAGTTAATTATATCTTAAGAACATATGATTTATTATACTCTGCAAGGGGTGTAGCCTATGGTGCAAGTTATACTGATGTACATATAACTCTTTGGGTTTATAGAATCATGGCTGGATTGTCAGTAGTATCGGCAATAGGAGTATTAATAGGCGCAATGAGAAAAAATCTTAAACTTGCATTAACTGGACCAATAATTATGATAGCTGTTTCAATTATTGGAAACTTAGGAAGTGCTGCAGTTCAAAACTTCATTGTTGAACCTGATGAAATAACAAAGGAAGAAAGATATTTAGAACATAATATTAATTACACTCAAAAGTCATATAATTTAAATGCTGTTAAAGAGAAGGAATTCCCTGTAGATCAGAAATTAACGAAAGAAGATTTACTTAAAAATGAAGAAACAGTACAAAATATTAGAATAAATGACTATAGACCTATTAAACAAGTTTATAATCAATTACAAGGTATTAGACTATATTATAGGTTTAATGATATTGATATTGATAGATATAATATTAATGGAAAATACACACAAGTTTTCTTATCAGCTAGAGAGCTTGACCAAGAGAAATTAAAGACAAAAACATGGATTAACGAACATTTAAAATATACCCATGGATTTGGATTTGCTTTATCACCAGTAAATTCAGTAACATCTGATGGTCAGCCTGAGCTATTAGTTAGAAGTATTCCTCCAGTAACAGAAACTGACTTAAAAATTGAAAGACCAGAGATATATTTTGGAGAAGTACCAAACAAATATATAATTGTTAATTCCGATGAAGAAGAATTTGACTATCCCCAGGGAGATTCAAATAATACAACTATCTATAAAGGAAATGCAGGAATTGAATTAAACTTCTTAGATAAGTTATTATTTGCGATAAAACAAAGAAGTTTAAAGATATTAATATCAGGAAATGTTAATTCGGATTCAAGAATAATCATTAATAGAGATATAGCTAAAAGGGTAAGAAAGATAGCTCCTTTTATTCAATATGATGGGGATCCATATCTAGTAGCAAATCAAGAGGATGGTAAGTTATATTGGATTATCGATGGATATACTTTAAGTGATAAGTACCCTTATTCACAACCCTATAGTAAAAATACTAAAGTAAACTATATAAGAAACTCTGTAAAAGTAGTTATCGATGCATATAATGGTACTACAAATTACTATGTTTATGATAATGAAGATCCTGTAATTAATACTTATAAAAAAATATTCCCAGATTTATTTAAAGATAAAAAGGATATGCCTGAAGGTCTTAAAGACCATGTAAGATATCCTCAGACACTTTTTAATATTCAATCTGAAGTTTATAAAGAATATCATGTTAATAATACAGATGTATTCTATAATTCAGAGGATATTTGGGATATAGCAGAAGAGAAATATATGGACACTCAACAAAAGGTTGAATCAAATTATGTAATGTTTAAATTACCAGAAGAAGATGATGAAGAGTTCTTATTAACAGTTCCATATACTCCAGCAACTAAACCTAATTTAACATCTCTATTTGTAGCAAGAAATGATGGAGATAATTATGGGAAATTATTCTTATACAAATTCCCTAAGGGTGTAACAGTTGATGGTACTATGATGGTAGAATCAAGGATAGACCAAGATACAGATATATCACAGCAACTTACCCTTTGGGGACAAGAAGGTTCTACAGTATTAAGAGGAAATCTTTTAGTAGTACCTATTGAAAATTCACTGTTGTATGTAGAACCTATATACTTACAAGCAGATAATGAAAATAGTCTACCTGAGATGAAAAGAGTTATAGTTGCATTTAAAGATAAAGTAGTTATGGAAAAAACTTTAGATGAAGCATTGTCTAAAATATTTGGTGTAATAGAGCAAGAAAAGGATGACCAAGGCGTTGTTGATGATGTTGATACTGATGATACAGAGGATAAAAGTACTAAGGAATTAATTAAGAAAGCAAATGATTTATTTAATAAAGCTAAAGAAGCTCAAAAGAATGGTAATTGGACTGACTATGGAAAGTATTTAAAAGAGCTTGAAAATATATTAAATAATTTAAATAATGTAAAAGAACAATAAGGAGGATAACATGCCGATTAAAGTAGAAAGTTTTGAATTAGACCATACAAAGGTTAAAGCACCATATGTAAGAAAAGCAGGAAGAGTAACAGGAGAAATGGGAGATGTTGTACAAAAGTACGATTTAAGATTTGTACAGCCAAATAAAGGGGCTATTCCAACAGGAGCTCTTCATACTATTGAACATTTAATGGCTGGATATTTTAGAGAAGAGTTAGATAGTATTATAGATATTTCTCCAATGGGATGTAGAACAGGTTTTTATCTTTTAAAATTTGGAGAAACTGATATAGATAAAGTTAAAGATGCTTGGGCTAAAACTCTAAAAAAAATAATAGATACTAAATTTGAAGAAGTACCGGCTACTAATGAAATACAGTGTGGAAACTATAAAGACCATTCATTATTTGCTGCAAAGGAATATTGTAGAGAAGTTTTAGATAGTATTAAATAATTATAAGGGGCTAATTAAAAAATTAGCTCCTTTTTTTAATGCAATTTGATCCTAAATATATGCATATATTTAATTTTTTTGATAGAATAATAATGAGCATAAGATTAATTAGGAGGGATACTTTTGAAGTATATTAAAAACATTCAAGAACTTATTGGAAATACCCCTATGTATAAATTTGATAATGAAGCTTACGATATACCTGAAAACGTAAACATTTTTGCTAAATTAGAACATTTAAATCCTGGTGGAAGTATTAAGGATAGAACAGTTCTTCATATGATAAAAGAGGCAGAAAAAAGAGGAGATTTAAAGCCTGGATATACTATTTTAGAAGCTACAGCTGGAAATACTGGAATAGCCCTTGCTATGATAGGAGCTTTAAGAGGATATAAAGTAGCTTTAGCAGTACCAGGTAAATTCTCAATAGAAAAACAAATATTAATGAGAGCTTTTGGAGCAGATGTATATCCAACACCTACTAAAGATGATATGGATGGAGCATATAAAAAATTAGAAGAAGTTTCAAAGGATATAGAAAATAGCTATGTATTAAATCAATTCAGTGATAAAAGTAATCCAGAGGCTCATTATGTTATGACAGGACCGGAAATATATGACGATTTAGAAGGAAAAATAGATGCATTTGTATCTGGAGCAGGTACTGGTGGAGGATATTGTGGAGTTATTAGATATCTTAAAGAAAAGAATCCAGATATTAAAGGTATACTAGCAGAACCTGTAGGTTCTATTTATGGTGGAGGAGAATATGCACCATATGAGATAGAGGGTATAGGTAATGGATTTATACCAGATACAATGGATTTATCATTAGTTGATGAGGCTATATATGTTAATGATGACGAAGGATATGGCTTAACTAAAGAATTAGCAGAGAATTCAGGATTAACAGTTGGTTCATCTTCAGGTGCTAATTTAATGGCTGCTATAAAATATGCTAAACGTTTTAAAGGAACAGATAAAAAGATAAACATTGTTACAATAATGCCTGATAGAAGCGATAGATACTTTAGTAAGGATATTTATAGATATGATGATTTATATGATGTGAAGTTTGAATCAAAGGATGGAATAAAGTAATAAAAAAGCTTTGTTTGTATTTATTTACAAACAAAGCTTTTTTATATATTTAGAAATTTCTTACTCTCATTACTTTTAACTCCTCTAAGGACATAGAATCTAATTCCTTAGATTTTCTAGCAATATCATGTCTAGTTATTAATCCCTTTTCAACTAAAACTTCTATTAAACTAGCTATAGCTAAGGTGTTTCTATAATCAATTTCCTTTAAATCCCCTATTTGAGCTAAAATATCAAGTTCATTCATAACTATTCCCCCCAAAAATCATTTATTTTAATTATTGACACTTATGTAGTTAAATATACTTAGAGTATGAAAGTTCCATCCTTAGCTTTTTCGTTAAATTCTTCTCTTTTTATAATATCTTTCTTTATGAGAGTTTCAAGAAGACTAGCTACAGCTAAGGAGTTAGTTTTATCGATTTTTTTAAGTTCATTTATTTCTGATAATAAAAAAACTTTATTCATCACAACACCCCTCAAAAATATTTATTACTATTTTTGACAATTTAAAAAAATATATACATAACTTAGGATAAAGTAAGTAATAATAAATATAAGATATTTTCTAGAAATAATTTGAAAATAGTTTATTATTATGCTATAATTTTTATCAATAAAATATATTAAGCATTGAAGGGAAATAGTAAATAATATAATTTCTAAAGAGAGCCGATGGTTGCTGTGAATCGGTGAGATTTATTATTGAATCCATCCCAGAGCTTTTTACTTAAAAGGTAAAACCTAAGCACAGGTTAAGTGCATTGAGTTGGGCCTAATTAGGGCTAACTAGGGTGGCAACGCGGGAAAACCTCTCGTCTCTATAAAGAGATGAGGGGTTTAATTTTTTGATAAAGGAGTGTTAGATATGTTAGATATTAAAACTATAAGAAATAATCCTAAAGAAGTTAAGAAAGCTTTATTAACTAGAAAAGTAGAGGAAAAAGAAATTAATGAAGTTTTAAATTTAGACGAAGAAAGAAGAAATATTCTTAAAGAAGTAGAAAAAATGAAAGCAGAGCAAAATAAAGTATCAAAGGAAATTCCTAAGCTAAAAAAAGAGGGTAAAGATGTTAAAGAAGTAATAAAAGAAATGAAAAAATTATCCCAGGATATTAAGGATATGGATTCAGACGTTAAAGAAGTTGAAAGTAAGTTAGAAGATAAACTACTTAGACTTCCTAATATTCCAAATCCTAATACTCCTATAGGAGAGAGTGAAGAAGATAATACTTTAGTAAGAAAATGGGGGGAACCAACAGAGTTTGAATTTGAGACTAAAGCCCATTGGGATATAGGTACAGATCTAGATATTTTAGATTTTGAAAGGGGAGCTAAATTAACAGGAGCTAGATTTAGTTTATATAAAGGATTAGGAGCAACTTTAGAAAGAGCTTTAATAAATTTCATGTTAAATCTTCATACCTTAGAGCATGGATATACTGAAGTACTTCCTCCTTTTGTTGTAAATAGGGATAGTATGACAGGAACAGGACAATTACCTAAATTTGAAGAGGATGCTTTTAAGCTAACAGATAAGGACTTTTTCTTAGTACCAACTGCAGAGGTTCCAGTAACTAATATCTATAGAGGTGAAATATTAAAACAAAATGATATACCAAAATATTTCACTGCATACACTCCATGTTTTAGAAGAGAAGCAGGATCAGCAGGGAGAGATACAAGGGGACTTATAAGAAATCATCAATTTAATAAAGTTGAATTAGTTAAGCTTGTAGATCCAAAAAATTCTTATGATGAATTAGAAAAGTTAACTTCAAATGCAGAGAAAGTTCTTAAATTATTAAAGCTACCATATAGAGTTATTGAACTTTGTACTGGAGATTTAGGATTCTCTTCTGCAAAAACTTATGATATTGAGGTTTGGATGCCAAGCTATAATGACTATGTTGAAATATCATCTTGTAGTAATTTTGAAGATTACCAAGCAAGAAGAGCCAATATAAGGTTTAGACCTGAAAAGGGAGGAAAAACTCAGTTTGTGCATACATTAAATGGCTCTGCTTTAGCAGTAGGAAGAACAACGGCAGCAATATTAGAAAACTACCAAAATGAAGATGGTTCAGTTGATATACCAGAAGTTTTAAAACCATTTATAAATGGCTTAGATAAAATAAAATAACTAATATTCGCAAAGGATTTTTCCTTTGCGGTTTTTTTATTTAGGTTTAATACATATACATATATTAAGTTTAAATAAGGGAGGGATTTTCAAGATGAAAAAAATAATAATTTTAATATTCATTACAATCATATTAATAACAGGATGCGGGGTATTTAAAGAAGAATATAAAACCCTTATAGTTGAAGATTTAAATAATATACAAACTGATAAAATAGATACATATGATATAGATGTTTTATTTAATCCTGATAAAAAGACCTATACTGCTAAACAAAGAGTAACATATGTAAATAAGGAAAATACTGAACTAGATAGAGTATATTTTCATATCTATCCAAATGCCTTTAAATATAAAGAAACAACACCATTTTTATTTGATGACTTCAATTCAGCATACCCTAATGGTTTTAATAAAGGATATATTAAAATTAATAAAATAACTATAGAAGATAAAAAAGTTAACTTTTTAGTCTTCGGAAAAGGGGATACTATTTTAAAAGTTCCATTAAATGAAAAATTAAAACCAAAAGAAAGTGTAGAGATAAATATGGAATATGAGGTTTTAATGCCACCGGCAAGGGATAGATTTGGATATGGAGAAAAAACATTTAATTTTGGAAATTGGTATCCTATAGCAGCTGTATATGATGACGAAGGATGGAATTTAGATCCCTATTATAGTGTAGGAGATCCCTTTTATAGTGATGTAAGTAATTTTAATGTTAAAATAAAAGCACCTAAAGACTATATAATAGCATCCTCAGGAAATATAATTAAGGATAAGGAAAAGGATGATTTTAAAATATGGGAAATAGATTCAGATTTAATGAGAGATTTCGCTTGGGTAGCTAGTAAAGATTTTATTGTTGAATCTAAAGATGTGGATGGGACATTAGTAAAAGTATATTTATTAAATGAAAATGAAGATATTAATAATTTTGCTTTAGATGTATCTTGTAATTCACTAAAAACCTTTAATACTGTTTTTGGTAAATATCCCTATGGAAGTTATTCAGTAGTTCAAACAAGTTTTCCAAGTGGTATGGAATATCCAGGTATAGTTTTTATTGGAGAGAAGTATTATAATAAAAATTCAAAGGGATATTTAGAGACTGTTATAGCCCATGAAACGGCCCATCAATGGTGGTATGGAGTTGTAGGTAATGACGAGGTAGATGAAGCATGGCTTGATGAGTCACTAACCTCATATTCAGAGGTTATATATGCAAATGAGATTTATGGAAAAGATGTTGCCGATAAGTATTATAATGATAGTATAAAAAAATATTATAATACATACAAGGGAATGACACAATCTAAAGAAAATATAGTAAAACCATTAAATGAATTTAACAATTGGGATGATTATGGGCCATTGGTATATGGAAAGGGAGCAATGTTTGTCCATGAGATAAAAAATAAATATGGTGAAGAAAAACTTTATAAAATATTAAAAGAATACTATAATAGAAATAGATTTTTAAATGCTAATACCAATGATTTTTTAAAGATATGTAAAGAAATAACAGGGGATGATTTAGACCCATTAATAAATAATTGGATATATGGAAAATAATAAGTAGGGAATCTTCCCTACTTATTTTATTACAAAAAGTTAAATTGTGATTTTAACAAAAACCCTTACCAAATTTTAGAAATGTAGTATAATTAAATAAAGAAAATTTTCTGAAAATTCAAAGGAGTGATTTAATGTTTAAAAGAAAAAGAGTAGTCTTTTTATTAGCTATTATCATGATATTTACTATGCTAGTAGCTTGTGGTACTAAAGAGCCTGCAGAAATTGAAAAAAGTGATAATACTAAGGATGAAGAAACTATAGAAACATCAAAGGAAAATAATACACTCTTAGTTGATGATTATAATGGACTAGATAAAGATAAGATAAATCAATATAATATTGATATTGATTTTAATCCGGATAAAAAGACATATAAAGGAAAACAAACTATTAAGTATATAAATAATGAAGATACAGATTTTAGTGAAGTATATCTTCATTTATATCCTAATGCATTTAAAGAAAAAGCAACTTCTCCAGTAAGTTTAAGTGATAATGCATATACTAATGGATTTAAACCAGGATATATGGATGTAAAAAAAGTAACTGTTAATGGTAATGAAGTTGAAAATAGCACAATGGGTTCAGGAAATACAATACTTAAAATATCTTTAAATGAGAGCTTAAAGCAAGGAGAAAGTATAGATATATATATGGAATATGAGGTTTTAATGCCTCCAGTTAAAGACAGATTTGGATATGGAGAAAAGACTTTCAATTTTGGAAATTGGTATCCTATTATGGCTGTATATGATGAGGATGGATGGAATTTAGATCCTTATTATAGGTTAGGAGATCCTTTTTATAGTGATACTAGTAATTATAATGTAACTATAACTGCTCCAAAGGATATAATAATAGCTTCTTCAGGAAATATATTAAGTGAAAATGTTAAAGATAATAAAAAGAAATGGACTATAGAGGCAAAGCTTATGAGAGATTTTGCATGGGTAGCAAGTAAACATTTTATTGTTGAATCTAAAGATGTAGATGGAACGTTAGTTAAGAATTATTTTCTAAAAGAAGATAAAGTTAATTCCTTTGCAGCAACTGCCGCTTATGATAGTATAGAAGTATTTAATAAAACCTTTGGTAAATACCCTTATGGCCAATATTCTGTAGTAGCTACAAGCTTTCCTACCGGTATGGAGTATCCAGGCTTAGTTTTTATAGGAGAAGAGATTTATACTAATAGAAAAAAGGATTGGTTAAGAACTGTTATAGTTCATGAGACAGGTCACCAATGGTGGTATAGCGTGGTAGGTAATGATGAAATAGATGAGGCATGGTTAGATGAATCATTAACTACATATTCAGAAACTATATTTTATGATGAAAAATATAATGATGAAGCAGGAGAAAATTATTTTACTAATCATACTTTAAGATACTACAATACTCAAATAGATAGAAAACAAATAAAAAATGATGAAGTAGTAGTAAAACCTTTGAAAGAATTTAGAAATTGGGGAGATTACGGAGCATTAGCGTATAATAAAGGAGCAATATTTTTACACGAAATAGAAAAAGAATATGGAGAAGATACTCTATATGATATATATAGAGAATATTATAAGAAAAATAAATTTTTAATAGCAAATACTAATGATTTTTTAAGTATATGTGAAGATGTAATAGGTGAGGATATTGATAATTTATCAGATAAATGGCTATATGGTAAACAATAGGCTAATGGATATTTCCATTAGCTTTTTTTATTGTTTAAGAAAGTATAAAATTTTTTGATATAATAGAGTAGGTGAAAGTCAGATGATGTCTATACCACAGAATTTATGCAAACTATTTACAGTAAAAATATGGTTGCGCTTAAGGAGG
>VEND01000004.1 GCA_009711765.1 Bacillota bacterium
TTTTTAAAAATTTAATTTTCATTTTGATATAAATTTAATTTTTTTTCACACTTATTCTGGCCTATAGTAATTTTTCTATCCTTATTTTTAGATTTTAATAGTTTTCATAGAACTTTTTACATTACCTAATTTCTTTTATAATTGGTTTATTTATTAGATGGTAATCTAATAAATAATAGCTACAGGCTATAACTATTAACAAAATTAAGCTTATAACAAAATAATTTATTTTCCCCTTCATTAAATCCACTCCTCTTTAAATGTTATAGACATTTTGTTAATAACTAAAATAAATTATCTTCCCCTATTATTAAGTCCTTATCTTTGCATATAAAAAATTATCATAAATAATTATCTTGAAATTTAATGATTTTTTAAGTAACCCTTCTTTTTTATATCCATTTTTAATAGCAACTTTTTTACCGGTAATTTCTTAATCTATAAAGTAGCCCATTTCTCCAACATGATATTGTTAATACTTCTACATTATACAAAAAATTCCTTTAGGATATCATTAAATATAATATATAATACGTATAAATCATTAGCCTTATAACCACTATAAAGTTATAAGATTTCTCTTTTAAAGCTATTCATACTATTTATATAGTTTTTTATAATTATACTTATTTTTAATTATCCACTCGCATTTTTTGTGTTTTTTCTAAATTTCCCTTTGTATTTTTATAATATATGTTGTATAATTAATCTTAAATAATTTTAGCGAGGTGAAAATATGATCAAAGTAGGAGTAATAGGTTCAACAGGTTATGCTGGCCAGCAATTAGTGTGGTTACTTAACAACCATAAAAATGTAGAAATAGTTTTTCTATCATCTCATAGTTATGCAAATAAAGCCTACACAAAAGTTTATCCTCAATACAGACAGTTTAATGAAAATATATGTATTGATATGGAAAGTGCTTTATCTAAACTAGATGATATAGATTTACTATTTTTAGCTTTACCCCATGGAAAAACTTTTGAAATAACAAAAAAAGCTATTGATAAAAATGTAAGAGTTATAGATTTAAGTGCAGACCTAAGGCTTAAAAGTCAAAGCGAATATGAAAAGTGGTATAAGTTAAGGCATAAACTACCTAAAGAAATAAAAAATGCAGTATATGGTCTTTGTGAGTTAAACAGAGAAAAAATTAAAACTACAAAACTTTTAGCTAACCCAGGCTGTTACCCTACTGCAAGCATTTTGTCTTTAGCACCTCTTGTTTTTAATAAATTAATAGAACCTTCTTCGATAATTATAGATGCTAAATCTGGTGTTTCAGGTGCAGGAAGGAAGGCTAATTTATCTACTTTATATGGTGAATGTAATGAATCTTTAAAGGCATATAAAGTAAGTAGCCACCGTCATACCCCTGAAATAGAACAGGAACTATCTAAATTTACAGATAAAGATATTACTTTATCCTTTACTCCCCATTTAGTTCCTATGAATCGAGGGATACTTGCAACTAGCTATGCAAAATTAACTAAGAAAGTAAATGAAGAAGATATCTTTAATCTTTATAATAAATTTTATAAAGATGAATATTTTATAAGAATTATTAAAGACCTTCCAGAAACCAGATTTGTTAAGGGTACAAATATATGCGATATATCTTTAAGAGTTGATATAAGAACTAAAAGAGTTATTATAGTTTCAGCTATAGATAATCTAATAAAGGGAGCAGCTGGTCAAGCTGTTCAAAATATGAATATTATGTTTGATTTTAATGAAAATGAAGGATTAAATTTATTATCTATGTTACCTTAAGAAAGGATGATTAAAATGAAAATTATAAAAGATAAACCCATATCAGTAGTTCCAGGATTTAAAACAATGGGAATACATTGTGGAGTTAAAAAAAGAAAAAAGGATTTATGCTTAATATATAGTCAGTCCCCTGCTGTTTCAGCTGCAACATTTACTAAAAATAAATCAATGGCTGCTCCAGTAATGGTTAGTCAAAAACATATAAAAAATGAAAATACTCAAGCTATAATTATTAATAGTGGAAATGCAAATGCATGTACAGGTACTAAAGGTTATGAAGATGCTTTAAAAATGACTGAAACTGTAGCAAATAATTTAAATTTAAAAAAGGAAGAAGTTATGGTAGCATCTACAGGTATTATTGGAGTTAATCTTCCTATTAATAATATAGTATCTGGAATAGATAAGTGTTGCAATTTAATTGATAATAATGATGGTGAATCCAGTGCTCAAGCAATATTAACTACTGATTCATTCACTAAAACCATTACAGTTAAACTTGAAATAGATAATAAACCTATATTTATAAGTGCCATTGCTAAGGGCTCTGGTATGATTCACCCTAATATGGGAACTATGCTAAGTTTTATTACAACTAATTTAAATATAGAAAAAGATATACTAAATGATATGTTAAAACTAAGCATTGAAGATAGCTATAATATGGTATCAGTAGATGGTGATACTAGTACTAATGATACAGTAATTATGCTAGCTAATAAAATGGCTAATAATAAAGTTATTTCTAAAAAAAGTGAAGACTATTATAAGTTTAAAAAAGCTCTTGATTATGTTAATAAATATCTTGCTAAAATGATTGCTAAAGATGGTGAAGGTTCTACTAAACTTATTGAAGTTAATTTAGAAAATGCGAAATCTTTAAAGGATGCTAAACTCTGTGCAAAATCTGTAGTATCATCTAATTTAGTTAAAACAGCTATGTTTGGTAATGATCCTAACTGGGGAAGAATTCTTTGTTCCTTAGGTTATTCCGGTGGAGATTTTTCTCAGGAAAAGGTTGATATATCTATAGGATGTGAAAATTCTTTACTAGACTTAGTTAAAAATGGAATATCCTTAGATTTTGATAAAACATCGGCTGAAAAGATCCTAAAAAATAAACATATAATAATTAAAATAAATCTTAATGATGGAAAGTATAAAGCTACCGCTTGGGGTTGTGATTTAACCTATGATTATATAAAGTGTAACGGAGTATATACTACCTAAGATATAATGCGTACATTAATTTGTACGCATTTTTCCTTTTTTTGTTTAAAAAACTAAAATTATAAAGATTATATTTTATTTTTTTACAAAAACTATAAAAAAAGGAGCTGATAAATATGAGCAAGAAATATACATCTCCCCAAGCTAGACAGGCATTTTATGAACTAAGGGAAGAAATAGCTAAAGAATTAGGTGTTCATGATACTGTAAAAAGAGAAGGTTGGGGTTCTGTTTCATCAAGAAACTGTGGAAACATAGTTAAAAAAGCATTAGAAAAGGCCGAAAATAATAATCATCAACAATTTTAAAGGGATATTTTTTATCCCTTTAACCACTGTTTATAACACCATCTTCGTGGTATATATAATATATAATACAATACCCATAAGGAGGCATTTAATGAATAAAAATCTTATTAAGAACAGAGTTGGTAAAACTCCCTTAGTTAGAGCAAAAAATTTAGAAAAGGAATTAGGCATAAAAAAAATTTACTTAAAGCTAGAGGGTAATAACCCTTCTGGACAACGTGCTGATAGACTAGCTTTTTTACTTATTAAAGATGCTATTGATATTGGAAAGGATACAATATGTGTTGGAACAGGAGGCTTTTTAACTAAATCCTTAGCATTTTTATCTCAATATTATGATGTAAATTGTGTTGTTATAACACCAAAGAATATGAAAATAACTAACCATGAAATATTTAATAAGCCTAATATTGAAGTAATTAAATATGGTGAAACACAGGCAGATTGTTTAAAACAAAGCAAGGAATTATCTAAAAAAAATGGTTGGTATAACGCAAGTCCAGGAATAGAAAATAATATGTTAAATATGACTGCTTTATCTAAAATATCTACTGAATTAAACAGACAAGTTAAAGAAGAAAAAATAGATACAGTTTTTTCACAATTAAGTTATGGATTTTCAGTATCAGGACTAGACTTAGGTTTTAGACAATTATGGGTAAATGAAAAAATCAAAACATTACCTATGCTTTATTGTTGTACAACAAATAAAGGAAATGAAATATATGAATCTTTTAAAAAGGATAGTACAAAAATATTGCCTATGACTGATGATGATATTGAAGTAAATGAATATAATAGACACCTTATTAATCTAGGTAGTTCTGTAGCTCAGGATGCTTTAGATGCAATATATGATACTAATGGTAAAATTACAGGTATTGATCATAAAGAACTAATTTATTATGTTGATAAATTTAAAAGTTTAGAAAACATTGAATTAAACATATCAAATTCTTATCCTATTGCAGGATTTATTAAAGAAGCTAAAAAGGGTAATATAAAGAATGGAAACCATGTTATACTTTTAAATGATGGTAAAGTAGATATTGAAATAAGAGACGTTACAAAGGAAGAGAGTGCATTAACTAATAAAGAAATAGTTCAACAAATAGATGAATGGTTAATGGAATATACAGACCCTAAAAGAGAAATATATGAAGCTTTAGATAATGCCTTTGAAAAAGGGTATGTTTTATTTGCATATCATAATAATGATATAGCAGGAATAGCAATAATATCTAATTTTGATTTTGAATATTTCGCTTCTAAATATCATTTATCATATATAGCAACAAATAGAAATATCAAAGGAAGAGGTATAGCTACACAACTTCTTACAAAGGCAATCGATTTAAGTGATGGTAATATATCACTTCATGTTGAAGCAGACAATGAAAGAGCAATAAAACTCTATAAAAAAATGGGATTTGAAGCACCTTATTATAGAATGCTACATAGTTTAAAAGAATAATTTAAATATCCCCCATGTTATAATGGGGGATTTAGTTTACTTAAATTCTCTTTTTAATATCTCTATATTTTTATTAAATACTGAATTACCTAAACATACATCTCCATGTCCTGGAATTACAATATCATATTGTTTTTCATTTAATTTTTCTAATGTATTAATTACAGTTTTTCCAGCCTCATCAGTATCAACTAATCTTACTGGGTCTATATTAGATGCTAAGATATCTCCTGCTACAAATATTTTTTCATCTATAAGAACACTTAGATGTCTATTTTTAGCATGCCCAGGAGTAAATATTATCTTAAACTCTTTATCTTTACATTTAATTACATCTCCATCATTACTATTATCATATGTGTAAAGATTAACACCTTCCTTATTAAACATATCTAAATTATTTGTATGGTCATAATGGTCATGGGTTATAATTAAATTTTTTAACTTTAAACCATTTTCTTCAATAAACTTTTTCATCTCTTTTCCCATATTTTCAGTTATTCCTGTATCAATCATAGTTACTTCTTTTCCTGAAATAGCTAATACCATAGTAGCTTTTTTTACAGTATATTCATTACCACTACTTACAATTATATCATCATCTATTTCAGACCAAAATTTATCTGCTTTTATATCATATTTAGATAATCGGTTTTCTATTTCTGTAATTTTTTTAGAAATAAATTCTTTATCTTTAATTATATCTCCATGACTAGGTATTATTAATTCATAGTTTGTTTTTTGTAAATACTTTAAACTTTCTAATAAAAATCCGTATTCATTATAAGTTACTGCAGTATAAGATTTTTTATTATTTGTTAATATATCCCCTGCTACCAATATATTATTATTAATATCTACACTAATATGTCCATTGCTATTATGCCCGTTAGTAAGTAATAATTTTAACTTTTTATCTCCTAATTCAACAATCTGTTCATTCTTTATATTTTGAGGCATTAATATATCTGTATTTTCTTGTTTAAACATTCCTAAATTATTTAATTGCTCATCATCAAAGTGACTTATTATTATTTTATCTAATTTTAAGTTTTTCTCCTTTATAATATTTTTAATCTTTAGTGCTTCTTTTTCTTTAAACCCTGTATCTATCAAAATTGCTTTATTGTTACTTGTCACTAAAGTCATATTTATTTCATTATGATCTCCAGTACTTATAAAAATTTCATCATTTACACTTTTAACATTATCTTTAACTTCAATATTAAAAGTTTCTTTTGTAGTATCTTTTCCCCCTGAACATCCTACCAAAAGTCCTATAATAATTACTAATAGTATTAAACCTTTCTTTTTCAAATTAATTCCCCCTTGTAATATGTTATTTATATTTTAACATTTCTGAATAGTCAGAATATTACAAGGGTTTTAACATTAATTAACATTTCTTAATATTTTTACAAAACAAATTTAGTTATAAAAAAAACTATAGAGTAGACAAATATAAAAGTCTACTCTATAGAATAAATTTTAAAATACTTAAAATATTACTCTTATTTACTTAAATATACCAAAAGGTTTTCCTACTGGTAAAAATTCTTTTCCAAAATGATTATTTAATACTGCTGCTGCTGAACCATAAAAACTAACCATTGATAATAAAAATTCAGATACTGCAGCTATAGTATGTGCTAATTCACTATAAATACCAAAGGAACTTAGAGTCAATCCTATAAATAAAAAGTCAATTAAAAAGAATATAGTAAATAAAACCTTATGGGTTTCCATTGCACCTATTGTCATATACACAGTGAAAATAAGATACCCAAGAAAAGCAAATCCTAACTGTTTTGGATCAGCCGTTAGTGCTATATCCTTACCAAAGATTCCGATTTTTATTGCCCAAGTAAATGCAACTGAATACCAAAATAAAGCATAACCTCCAAAGGCTGTAGTACCAAAAGTATTATTGCGTTTTGAATCATTGATACATGCAAATAATTGTGCACTTGCTCCTAAAAATATCGCCCAAGGTAAGATATAAGTAACCCCTTGTGTCCATCCTAACTTTTGAGAAGAAGCAACTAATGTTACTATGGCTAATCCAAATAGCCCTAATGCCGATGGATCTGCATTAGTAATTTTAACGTTTTTTTCATTTGTATTCATAACTACCTCCTATAATAATTAATCTATAATTTATCAATACAAATATAATATCATTAATTTCGACAAAATAAAACATAAAATCACATATTTTCATAAGTAAAATTATATAAATTTGTTTTTTTCCACATATAATGGGTATTTTTTTAAAAAAGCTTATATTTTAACTTAACATTAATTTAATATATAACTGATATACTTATATATATAATAAATTTTTAGGAGTGATAATTTGTTTGTTTTAGAAAACATTAAATATAAAGATATATTAAATATAAAAAATCTTACAATACCAGAAAGAAAAATAACTTGCTTAATCGGGGAAAGTGGCAGTGGAAAAACTACTTTACTAAAACTTTTAAATAAAATGATAAGTCCAACTAAGGGAAGTATTCATTTCAAAAACAAAGCTATAAAATATATTGACTCAATTAAATTAAGGCGTAATGTAGTTATGCTTTCACAAACACCAGTGATTTTTAGAGGAACCATTAAAGACAATTTATTAAAAGGCTTGAATTTTTCAGAAAAGCCCATAGTAAATGATAATACTTTAAAAGAAATATTATCAAAAGTCCATTTAGATAAATCTTTAGATTTAAATGCAAAAGAATTATCTGGTGGAGAAAAACAAAGATTAGCCCTTGGAAGAATTATGTTAATGAATGCTGATATTTATTTACTAGATGAACCATCTTCCTCCTTAGATGAAAATACAGAGGATATTATAATTAATGAGTTTGTAAAATACATCAAAACAAATAATAAAACCCTTGTTATGGTTACCCACTCTAAAACAATAGCTAAAACTTATGCAGATAATATAATTGAAATTAATAAAGGAAAAGTTAAAGGAGAGATATAAATGGAAGGTATTGTAGACTTACAAGTATTTCAATTGTTAACAGCCTATATTTTTATTTTAATATTACTTTTTATCGTTAGAAAACGTGGTATAAAAAGAGAAAAAGAAATTATTATTTCCTCAATAAGAATGACTCTACAATTAATTTTAACAGGATATATATTAACATATGTTTTTTCAAATAGTAATCCTTTTATTACAATTTCTGTAATTTGCATTATGGAAACTTTTGCAATATTTAATATATATAAAAGAGTTAAATCACCTTTAAGTTTCAATCTAAAAAAAATTATAGCTTTATCTATGGTTATAGGAACTAGTGTAAGTATTTTATACTTTATTTTAATAGTTCTTAATTTATCTCCTTGGTATAATCCAAGATACTTTATCCCTATATCAGGTATGCTTATAGGTAATTCTATGACTGGTATATCCTTAGGAGTAAATAAGCTTGTAGATGGCATGATATCAAAAAAACATATAATAGAAACTTCTTTAATGCTTGGAGCAACACCTAAAAAAGCTTCCAAATCCATAGTAAATAATGCTTTTGATTCAGCTATTCTTCCCACTATAAACGCTATGGTAGGTATGGGTATTGTATTTTTACCTGGAATGATGACAGGTCAAATTCTATCGGGTATATCACCACTATCAGCGATTAAATATCAAATAGCAATTATGCTTGGAATACTTGGTAGCGTATCGCTAACAGTTATAATATTTGTTCAACTAGGATATAAAACCTTTTTTAATAATGAACATCAACTTAAACTCTAAATTAAACAATACTTCTTTTAGATTTCATATTTCATATATTATAAATCCCTTTACATAGAACGTATGTTCCTCTATAATATTAATATATACTATTATTATAGAAGGTGAATTTATGAAGGTAGTAAATGTTAGTGTTGACATGATTGCATTATTTAATAAAAATGGTGAACCAAAGCCCATTAAGTTCCGTCTAACTAGTAAAGATGGCGAATATATTACTGTAAAAGTTAAAAAGATTTTACTTAAAAATAAATTAAAAATAGCAAATAAAAAATACTTCTCCTTTAGATGTCAAAGTATTATAAGGGGACTAGAAAAGGTATACGAATTAAGATATGACACTAATGAGTTTAAATGGATATTATTTAAAATGTAAGGAGGATTTAAATGATTACTCAAATACAAGTAAAAATACTAAAAACTATTAAAACATACATAGAAAAAAAGGGCTACAGCCCTTCTCTAGATGAATTAAAAAAAGAAATACCTTTGAAATCAAAGGAAGATTTAAACGGCCATATGAAAAGTTTAGAAAAATTAGGTTGCATAAAAAAACAACAATCCCTTGCAAGATCTATAATCATAACAGATCAAGGTAAAAGCTTATTAAAACTTTTATCTAATTAAACTCTATAAAAAAACATCATAAAAGTTATGATGTTTTTTATAGCCTATTTAATTTTTTTACTTTTCTTTTATCCTTATACATTCTACTATCTGCTCTTTTAAATATTTTATCTATATCTTTATGTTCTTCAAAGGATTCAACTATCCCATAACCAAATGTTATATATATCTTTTTCTCTTTTATAATTATAGGTTTTTTTAAAAACTCTTGTTTTATATTATTTATTATATCTAAAACTTCTTCTTTGTTCTTATTATAAATAAGAGCAGTAAATTCATCTCCACCGATCCTTGCAAATATGTTTTCTTTACCGATTTTTTCCTTTACCGTATTAGCAAACTTTTTAATGATTTTATCTCCAATATCATGCCCATAAGTATCATTAATAACTTTTAAATCATTCATATCAAATACGACAAGGGAAAAACTATTATTATCTTCAATATATTCTTTATGTGCTTTTTTAAATAATCTTTGAAATTCATGTCTGTTAAAAGCGCCTGTTAATGCGTCATGTCTTGATAGATACGTTATTTTTTCAACTAATTTTGTATTTTTTATTGCTATACTTATTTGTTCTGCTAAATGCTTTATTATAAGTTTATCTTCCTTAGTAAAGGCATTTTTATATAAAGTATTATCTATACTTATTACTCCTATAAAATCACCATCTAAAGCTATTCCACAGCTTAGTATTGATTCTTGTTCATAACCATTAGCTTTTTCTAACATTTGAAATTGTTCTTTATTTAATGTCTCTTCATTAAATTTTCTTAAATCGTTTATTATTATCGGATCAAATAACTGATTTAAGCTATATTGAAATAACTCTTCTTTTTTTAATTTTAAATTTTTTAATACATTAAAATCATATCCATACACCGCTTTAAAAGATATTTCTCCATCTTCTAATATTAATATACTTCCCTTATTAGCCTTAGGTATTATATTAATTGCTTTTTCAAGTATCATTTGTAATATTCTATTAATATCTACTGATGTTAGTATTTCACTTGTTATATCCATAATTGCATTTGTTATTTTATTATTTCTATTAAGAAGTTTATTCTTTTGCTTTAATTGATGTAGTAATCTTCTATGTCTTTGATCATTTTCTTTATAATCTAAAAATACATTCTCTAAAGTTTCATAAGGAACTGATTTTTTCTTAGATTCATTATAACTATCTACTTTTGTTACTGAGTTTTCACTTATACATTTAGTGATTTTTAGAAAGGGTATTAAAAACCATTTGTAAATAACAAAGCCTAGAATCAATGCTAAAATGATTTCTATTGAAACTATAATATAATTATTAAGATTAGTATAACTATTTAAAAATTTTGGTGCTATGATAATAAATGAAATTAGTATAATAATAGCTAGATACTTTTCTTTAATTTTCTTAGTCATTAACATCAATTCCTTCCTAGGAAGTTTTATAACCTATATAATTAATTCTACAAAACTTAAAATTTTCCTCTTATGTTTATTATTTGAATCCTAATAATTCTAATAAATTAAAAGACCTCTAAAGTAGATTGTATCTAATCTACTTTAGAGATCTAATTAAAATTATTTTTATACCTTAACGGTTTTTGCCCAAATAACTTCCTTCATGTTTTCAAACTTATCAAGGGTTTTATTATCAATTTCTTCATCTACGTTTAATACCATTAATGCTAAATCTCCTTTTATCTTTCTTCCTACTTGCATTGTAGCAACATTAATATTTTCCCTTCCCGTAAGGGTTCCTATTTTACCAATAACCCCGGGTACATCTCTGTTTTGAAGAAAAATCATACGTTCACTAGGTTTTACATCTAATTCATATCCTTGCATCTCAACTAACATACCTTCTTTTTTCATTGATACTGCACCCTTAAGTGTAAATTCTTTATTTTTATTATCAGTTATTTTTACTGTAATAAGATTAGCATAGTTATTATAATTTTTATTTATCTTTTTTTCTTTAAATCCTATACCATTTTTTTCTGATAATAATCTTGCATTAATATAATTTACTTTATTACTCATAACAGGGTCTAATAATCCCTTTAAAAAGGCAATATTTATCATATTAGTTTCCTGTACTGCTACATCACCCCAATAATTTATTTCAACAAACTTTACAGTTTCTTTATTTAATTGATAATAAAGTTTTCCTATTTTCTCCATTATATCTATATAGGGTTTAATCTCTTTTAACTCATCTCTATGAATCGCTGGTAAATTAACTGCATTTGGTACTATCTCACCCTTTATTCCATTTATAACTTGCTTTGCTATATTCATTCCAACATTTTCTTGGGCCTCTTTAGTATTAGCTCCAATGTGAGGAGTAACTACCACATTATCAAATTCATATAAAGGACTATCATATCTTGGCTCTTTACTATGAACATCTAATCCTAAACCTCTAATCTTACCTTCTTTTAGTGCATTATAAGCTGCCTTTTCATCTACTAATTTACCCCTTGCAGCATTTGTAATATAAACCCCGTCCTTAACAATATCTAATTCCTTTTCACCAATTATACCTATGGTTTCTTCTGTTCTAGGTGTATGAATTGTAATAAAATCAGATTCCTTTAGTAAATCTTCTAAATTTTCTTTCTTTTCTACTTCAAATCTTTCAAACCTTTCATCTGTTATATATGGGTCATATGCTATAACTTTCATATCAAAGGCTTTCATTCTAGTAGCCACTAAAGAACCTATCCTTCCTAAACCTATTATACCTAGTGTTTTATCATAAAGTTCTGAACCTTGAAATGTATTTCTATCCCAATTTCCATTTTTTAAATGTTTATCAGCCTTTGCTATAGTTCTTGCTTGAGTAAGCATAAGTCCTATGGCTAATTCACCAGCGGAAATACTATTTGCATCTGGAGTATTTGCAACAATTATTCCCCTTTTTGTTGCCTCTTTTATATCTATATTATCAGTACCATTACCTGCTCTACCTATTATTTGTAATTTAACCCCTTTATCCATTAATTCTTTATTTACTTTAGTACCACTTCTTACAACTATAGCATCATACTCATGTATAATTTCTAAAAGTTTTTCTCTTTCTATACCTATCCTAACATCTACATCCATCTCTTTTTTTAAGTGCTCAATTCCAACCTTATCAATTTTTTCTGTAATTATTACTTTTCCCTTTTTCATTTTAAAACCTCCTCTAATTTGTATTATTAGAATTTCTAATAATCTTATTCTAAGTATTAATTTTTCATAAAAACTTATAAAAAAACTCCGCCTTGGATATACCAAGGGCGGAGTTATATTTTCTACGCGGTGCCACCTTGTTTTACTAAATAATTAGCCTCTTAATGTTAACGGAATTACCGGTATAGGTTTTTACCCCTATACAGCTCTTAGGTCGGATTCAATAATATTTAATGTCAATTCCCACCAACCATTGACTCTCTGAAAATTAAATATTATCTACTACTACCTGTCATTGCTTTTTTTTATATGATTTTTAGGTATAAAAAAATCCCCGCACTTGATATAACTCAAGGGCGAAGATATTATCCACGCGGTACCACCTTGTTTACTAAACAATTAGCCTCATAACGTTAACGGAGTTACCGGTATAGGTTTTTACCCCTATACAGCTCTTAGGTCGGATTCAATAATATTTAATGTCAATTCCCACCAACCATTGACTCTCTGAAAATTAAATATCACTTACTACTACCCGTCGTCGCTTTTTCACTTTAGCTTATTAAACATTATAATAGAAGTATTAAAATAATGCAAGTATTTTTTAAAATTATTTTACTTTTTTTTAACAACTGGTAATACTGAGCTTCCTTGGGGAATAATTAATACTTTTGATTTATTTTCAAATTTATTCATTGCATCTTTTAAAGCTCTTTGTATTGACTCTTTAGGTGTAAAGTAAATTTTTTCTACATCTTCTTTTTTCATATCAGAAACAAAATAAATATCTGCCTTTTCTAATACCCTAGCTATCGCAGCTGCTTTATGTCCTCCTAATACAAATTCTTCTTTTAATCTTTCTATTAATTCTTTAGAATATGTTGAAGATTCTATCCAATCTTTAAAGGTACTTTCACCAAAGCCTTCACTACATTCAGATACTAAAATTATAGTTCCACCCATTCTTACTGCATGACTTGCATTATCTAATGCCTTTTGTGTCTGATATAGATTTAAATCCTTAGGATATCCCCCGGGGGATACTATTACTATATCTGCTTTTTCATCTATTTTTATATTATATAAAGAATCTAGATACTTACATCCCTCTCTATGGGCTTTAATATAATCACCACTAAAGGCTTTTAAAACTTCTTTTTTCTCATTTAATACAACGTTAAATAGAAAGTCTATACCTAATATTTCACCGACCTCATCTATATCTTCCCTTACAGGATTATTTATAATCTTTCCTGATTTAGAATTTTCACTTAGTTGTAGTTTGTGATTATTTTCTATGCTCTTATTATTAGAAGCCCCTGGCATAACTGCTTTTGCTCCTCCTGAATATCCTGCAAAATAATGATATTCTATATTTCCTGTACAAATTCTAATATCAGCTTCAATAAGGGATTTATTTAAATATATAGGAGTATTTCTACTTGTTTTTCCTAAATATACATACTTTTCTTTATTACTATCAACACATTTTATTCTATTAAAAATATCCTTACCAACTAACTTTATTTGTTCTTCTTTAGTATGGGACCTATGAATACCCATACCAAAAATAATAGTAATATCTCTATCTTTAATACCTGATTTATATAATTCTTCAAGTAATAAAGGAAGAATTTTTTTACTTGGTGATGGTCTTGTTATATCACTTACCATAATAGCTACCTTTTTTCCTTTTTTCGCTATTAAAGATAATTTAGAAGTCCCTATTGGGTTTTTAAGTGATTTTTTCATTTCAAATATTTCTGATTCATTATCTTTTATTTTAGGAAATTTAGCTTTAATAACTCCAAATAAGTTTTCTTTAGGTATATCTATAGATAATGTTTCTTTTCCATACTTTAATTTAATATTTTCCATCTTATAACTCCTTTTCCCTTTAATCCTTTATAATAACTTTTGTGCTTTTTCGCTTTAATTTATTAAATATTATATTAAATAAATCATGTTCCTTCAAGTAATTCTCTATTTTTTATCTTTCACATTTTATTTTCTCTTTACAAGTACAAAAAATACAATAATTTACATAGGATTGGTTTACATAATTATGATATAATAACTACTAATGATAAATCATAAGATAAGGATGATGATATGAAAAAATTACTATTTTTAAGTATTATAATAGCCACTATATTTTTAAATATAACCCCAACCTATGCAGATGTACCTAATGATATTAATAAAGGCTCAAATTATGCTAAGGAATCTATTACTATACTTTACAATCAAAATATTATTAGCGGTGATAATAACAAAAACTATAATCCAAGGAAAAACATAACCCGTGGAGAAGCAATAACATTACTTGTTAAAGCATTAGATTTAGATACATCTAATCTTTCTAATACCCCCACATTTAAAGATGTTCCTAAAAACCATTGGGCTTTTAAATATGTTGAAACAGCTTATAATAAAGATATAGTTAAGGGTATAAGTAAAGATGAGTTTGATGTAGATGGTTTATGTAATAGAGAACAGATAGCTACTTTATTTGTAAGGGCTTTAGGATTAAAAAAAGAAAACATTATTAATAAACAAGAGAACTTTTATATAAATGACTTTAAGGATAGAAATTTAATCTCTTATTGGGCTGAAGATTATTTAGAATTTGCAGTCTATACAAGATTATTACAAGGTGTAACTGATGATTTACTAAATCCAAAGGGTTATGCTACAAAGGAACAACTTGCAGTATTAATCGATAGATATATTAAAAACTATAAAGATATTAATGAAGTTGCTTACCTTTATGAAGTAGGTACAACTCCAAATGTTACTAATATAAGTTTTGGAAATTACTTTAGTATTTCCTTTTCAGATGATTTTAGTGGTGCAAGTATAAAAAAATTAACAGATAGTCAAGGTAATAGGATTATTGGTATTTCTATGAATAACCGTAGATATCATAGATCAGGTCAACCAGAAGATAAGAGTTCATTTTATTTTAATCATTATAATTTAAATAAGGGTGAAAACTATAACTTAGAAATAACCTACACCTTTAAAACTAAATATGGTAAAAAAAGACTTGTAACAAAGGAAAAAGTATTAGTACCTAAAGAGTCAAAACTTTATCCCTTATCAATTAGTCCCAGGGGAAATTCTAAAATTACGGTATTTTTTCCAAATATTTCACATAATTACGATAAAAGTTTAACTGATTTAGATAACTATACTATTACAAATGAGCTAGGTAATGAATTACAAATAGAAAAGATAGATTTTAACAATGGCTATAACTACGCAACAATACACTTAAAAAGACCTATATTTAAAAAAAGTAAACTTAAAGTAAATGTTAAAAACATTAATACCCATCGTTTACCAGATCAAAAAGAGCATAATGTTACAATAGAACCTTACACAGGAGAAATCATAATGGGAGATAAATCTACATTTATTAAGGATTATTCCTTTAGTAAATATAATAATGATATAACCCAGGAAAAAGACTTATTAAAGAGTTTAAAAAATAAGGATATTAAGTTTATTATAAATGGAGATAAGATTCCCTTAGATAATGATATATTACTAGAAAATAACGAAATACTAGTACCCCTTAAACTTTTAAAAGCAATGAATGTAGATAGTTATTATAATTCTAATACAGATGTTATTAATATAGGTAGAGGTTCATCACCTCCTAATAATAGTTATAAAAATGCACTTTTTAAAATGGGAAAAGATTTTTGCTTTATAAACCATAACGGTTACGTTAATCCATTTAATAATGTTGAAGCTAATAAAGAAAAGTTATCTAAATTAAAAGCTGCTCCTAAAAAAGTAAATGAAACTATTTATCTACCACTCGGATTTATAAGTAAAATGGTGGGTTCTTCAATCTATATAGATAGTGACTCAGCTACTTTATATTTGCGTGAGAGTGAAAGAGATTTACCTATGTTTTATAAGGCTATAAAAAATGATCATATCCATGGAAGAAAGGGTCAATTTAACTTATATACTGAAATTAATGAATATGAAAATAATAAAAAGAAAACTTATGAATCAATATCAATGACAGGTTTAATAAATAGAACCAATACTAAATTTAGATCAAATTATAAAAAAGAATCAGAAAATGAAAACTTTAATATTAATAGAGATATTATATCCCTTGATAAAAATGTATTTGAAAAGGATAAAGAAATTAATGCTTATAAGATACTTCAGGGTGAAGGAAGAAAAGAACTTAAACTTTTATATAATATAGGTCTATTAAAGCTTAAAAAGTATGATGAGTCAGGAAATGGAACAAAACTAACTGAACTTATCTATAAGTATTATGATAAACTTCCCATAAAGAGAATAAAAGAAGTTAAAGTTAACGGTGAAAATGCGACTAAATATTCCTTAAATATAGATTCACAGATCAAATATAATACAGATTCTGATTTTAGCACCTTTTTAAGAAATCATAGATTTTCTGATGATGAATTTAATATATTAAACTACAGTATACCATATAAAATTCATATATATATAAATGATAAACAACAGATTGTAAAAGAGGTTATAAAAGCTAAAAAAACATTTAATACCCATAAAGAATTTATATTTACAATTACTCTTTCAGATATAGATAAAGATATAAATATAGACAAACCAATAACATTTGATAATATAAAGCCTAATAAAGTAGTTTCAATTAGAGATGAAAATTTTAAAAAACATCTACAAAATATAATGAAAAAAGAAAATATTACCCTAGCAGATATGCTTTCTTTAGAAAAATTAGACCTTGAATTTAAAGAAATAGATGACTTAAAGGGAATTGAATATGCAAAAAACTTAAAGGAGCTTAATATAGGATATAATAATGATTTAGCTAATGTATCATTGATTGCTAATCTAAAGAAGTTAACTAGCTTAAGAATGCCCTCTGTTGGATATAGCACAAATATGTGGGATATAGATTTTTTATCTGAGCTTTATTATTTAAAATATCTAGACTTATTAAATAACTCTATTGATGATATTAAGCCTCTAAGTCAACTAGGTAATCTTGAAACTTTAATTTTATCTACAAATGAAAAAAATATCAGTCAACTAGAAAATTTTAAAAATCTTAAAACTCTTAAATTAGAAAACATAAAACAAAGTCATTTAAATATTATAGGTAAAATGACTAATTTAGAAAACCTAAATTTATCAAGGGAAAATAGAAATGCAATAACTAGCTTAGATATAACACCTTTAAAAAATCTTACTAATCTAAAGAAATTAGATTTAAATGATAATAGAATTGAGTCAATAAAACCACTTGAAGATATGATAAAATTAGAAGAAATTAATCTAACTAGAAATATAATAAATGACTTAACACCTTTAAAAAATATGAAAAAACTAAGAGTATTAGATTTAAGTTTTAATCGTATAAAAAATCTTACTCCCCTTAAAAATCTAACTACTTTAGAAGAATTGTATTTAGATTATAATTGGATAGAAGATGATACTCCAATAAAGGATCTTCCAAATCTAAAGGTTATAAGATTATTAGAAAATCCAATAACTAGATAAATCGAGTAGGAGGTAGATAATTATTTTATCTACCGACCTCTCACACCACCATACGTACCGTTCGGTATACGGCGGTTCATCAAGACAATCTAAATTTTTCATACTGTGAAGATAAACTTGTAA
>VEND01000078.1 GCA_009711765.1 Bacillota bacterium
ATTAAGGTTCTGTCAAAGGACCTAAAAAGTATACTACCTGGATTTTGACAGGTTCTTATAATACTTATATAATTTTAAATCTTCCCAAAGCTCCCTGGGGATTCTATGCCCTTTTTTACGCTTAAACTTAAATAAAATTTGACTTTAGAGTACCAATTTTGCTAATCTTAAAATAAATACAATTTTAAAAATTATTTTTTGGTGTTTATTTACCATTTATTGGATGTTTTCATTCTTTATTTAACGGAATCTTATTTCTCGTTAATATAACGAATAAAAGAATAAAAGGTTCAAATTTTTCTATAAATATATTTAATTACAATCTATTATTGCATAAAAAAATGGCCCCTCAAGCCATCTCTTTTAAATCATTTTAAAAAACTGATTTATTATCCTCAGAAAGTTTTAAAGAAATATTTTTAATCTGTTCAAATTTATTAATTATTTCTTCCGATAATTTCCTTGCTTCTTTTACTTTTTTAACTGCATCATTTTTATTTTTATCTTCTATATGTTTAATAACTGTATGACCTAAATCGTGAAGTTTTAAATGTATATCATCAACACTTAACCATACTTTTTTAACTTCTTTATTACTTGGGGTTATTGAATAATAAAAATGTCCAAAAGAACACCTCTTGCCGTCGGTTTGTAGGGTTTTTACTTTCATTTCGCTGACCATTTCTTCTAAAGTATTTACCCAATTTTTATGTTTATTGATTACATCTTCTATAAATAAAATAAATTTATCATTACTTATCTTAAAATAATCTATCTTAGAAACCCTTCCAGCTACCTTTGATATATCTGTTATATCATTATCTAAATCTTTCATTTCATTTCCAAGTTCCTTTGTCTTTAACGCATCACTTTTAAGTTTTTCAGATAATTCATTTAAACCTTCTGTATCCTCAGTTATCGTTTCCATAGAAGCTGTTACCTCTTCAGTAGATGCAGTTATTTCCTCCATAAACGAAGCAAAACTTTGAATATTATCTATAACATCTTTAAGAGTTTCTTCACTTTTTAAAAAGGATTTACTCATTTTATCTGTATCATCATTTAAATTTGATATGGACTCAACAGTATAGTTTACACTTTCTAAACTATTATCTGAAGCGATTTCTATTTTATCCATAAACTTTTCCATAGATTCTAGTTGTTCCTTTGTTGTTTCAGCTAACTGTCTTATCTCTTCTGAAACAACTTGAAACCCCTTTCCTTCTTCCCCTGCACGGGCCGCTTCTATACTAGCATTAAGGGCTAAAAGATTTGTTTGACTTGCTATATCATCTATCCCCTTTACTATCCCCTTAATATTATTTACCATGTCAGTAAGATTAGTCATATTATTTTTCATAGATTTGGATTTTTCTAATACATCATTATTAGTTTTTCTAACATCCTTTATTAAGGTATTATTATCCTCTGTCATAGTTAATAATTCTTGGGATTTAGTAGAAATATCCTCTATAGTTGAAACATTATCATTCATAGTTCCTGATACCTGCTGCATACTTGCATTTGTTTGTTCTATTGCATTTAATGTAGATTCTGATGTTTTAGTAAGTTGATCTGCTGTATTAAATAATGACTTAGAAAAATTGTATAATCTAACATTAAATGTACTAATATTAGTAGCAATATTAAATACACCCTCAACCATTTTCTTTACACTTTCAGAACTTAAGTTAATTGTTTTTAATATGGAATGAATAAATTTATCTAGACTATTAATATATTTCTTATCATTTATTATTCCCTTTTCAAAATTTTCTTTCATAATTTACTTCTTTTACGAATTTTCTACCTCTTAACAAACTATCGCCTCCAATTTTAAAATTAATTAAAATTTATTTAGTGTTGCTAAATATTATATTAAAATTTTTTGATAATAAATGATTACTATATGTATATATTTCATTTTCATTATCTGTTTCTAAATAGTTTTACCCTCATGTATATTAATTAAACCTTTAATTTTATTAGTTTTAAAAAAGACTTTAACAGATTAAATCTGTTAAAGTCTTTTTTAAAATCTAATATGAATCTTTTTTATGCAACTACTCCTCTTTTTTTAGAGTACTTTTCATATTCTTTAGTTTCCATTATCTCTTTTATAATATCTATTACTTTCCACACTTCATTAAATGAAGTATATAAAGCAATCGGCGCAAGTCTTATAACATTTGGATATCTAAAATCAGGAACTATTCCTCTATCTTTCATCGCTTCATTAATTCTAACCGCTTCATCATGTTCTAAGGATACGTGTCCACCTCTTTTATTATCTTTTCTTGGATTTCCTATGAAAAATCCATATTCTGATAACTTATTATCTATTAAATACATCATATAGTTTGTTAATTTCAATGACTTTTCTCTAACTCTTTTAATTCCCACTTCATTAAATATTTTTAAAGATCCTTCTAAAGGTGCCATGCTAAAAATGTGGGGACTTCCAACCTGCCAAGCTCCTGCATCTAAAGATGGGCTAAATTCATTTGATAAATCAAACTGTTTATCCTTTTTATATCCAAACCATCCAGAAAGTCCTGGTCCCTTATTAAAATGTCTCTTATTTACATATAAACTTGCAACTCCCCCAGGACCATTATTAAAATACTTATAATTACACCAAAACGCAAAATCTACTCCCCACTCAGATAAATGATGCTCAACAGCCCCAGCAGAATGACAACAATCAAATCCAATAATTATATCCCTTTTATGGGCTTCTTTAGTAAGATATTTAATATCTAATAATTGTCCACTCCTATAAAGAACAGATGGAAGTAAAATTAAAGCAACTTCATCAGTCATATTTTTTACTACATCTATTTCATCTATCCTTCGTCCATCTTTACTTTCTATAACTATTAAATTTTCTTCTTTAGTAAGATTTTTAAGTTTTAACTGACTTTCAATTGCATATCTATCCGATGGAAAATTTAAATCATCCACTAGTATTTTATTTTTCTTTCCATTTGGCTTAAAAAAAGTTGATACTAAACAGTGTAAATTTAAAGTTGTAGAAGAATGTATTATTATTTCATTTTCTTCAGCACCAACTAAGGGCGCCTGCATTTTAGCCAACGTTTCTCTATAATAAAACCAAGGATTTTCTGCCTTCATCCAACCATTTATACCAAAATTTTTCCATTCATCCATAACTCTAAGTAAACTCTCTTCTGAATCCTTAGACATAAGACCTAAAGAATTTCCATCCATATAAATTTCATTTTCTTTTAAATAAAATCTATTCCTTACATCTTTTAATTTATCTTCCTTATCCATTTTCCTAGAAAACTCTTCACTTAATTTAAAATTATTATTCAAACATATCTCCCCCTTTTATATTATTTAGGTTCCTAAATATTTTTATAAAAAATTTTATTCTTCTAGCTTATTTTTTACATCCTTAAGCCACTTTACAAACAAAGTTTTTTCTTCTTTTGAAAATGAATTACACATCATATTTTCTATATCTAATATAATATTCCAAGAGTCTTTTTCTAATAACTTACCTTTCTGAGTTAAATGAATCCTTTTAATTCTTGCATCATTACTATCTACCCTTCTTTTTACTAATTCTTTTTTTACTAAAATGTTAATTATACCTGTTAAAGTAGATGGCTTAACACATATTATTTCAAGTATTTCCTTTTGAGTTAATCCCCCCTTTTTCCAAAGACAGTTTAATACTCTAAATTGCGAATAAGTTATACCTAAATCTTCTAATTTTTCATTAAGTATAATTGTCATTTTTCTTGCTATTTCTTGAATATAATATCCTGAATGATTACTAAAATCTTTATTCATATTTATTTAGCCTCCTAAATATATTATAGCCTTTTTCTTTTATGTTTTCAACACATATAAAAAAACGTGAGTACTTTCACGTTTTTATCTTTTAACCTTATTTTAATCTTTCCATTAACTTAAATGAATAACCTATCTTTTCTATTTCTTCTCTAGATAATATACTACCCTCTGGTGGTCTTTTATTTAATTTAAATACTACTGCCTTTTGACTAACCTTTTGTTTGAAATTTATTCTATTCATAGGTATATCCATTTCAAATGCATCCGATATAGCTTCAGCAGTTGATTTATGTCCTATAGCAGATATAAACCCATTTTTTAATAAAAGTTTTTTAGCCTCCTTTATGTCTATATCACTTATTTTATATACACCATTAGTTGTAGCCACAGTTCCATTAAATATTCCTACTTTCATATCTTCATGCATACTATCACCTCTATAAATTACTTTCTACATATATTAACATTTTCCTTTATTATGTATCTTAATTGTATATTTTAAGTTTTTTATATTCTTAACCAGCTTAAGTTCTCATCACTTGAAAATGTTGATACATTATATAAAAATAAAGCTTCATCTATATTATTTTCTTTTATATAGTCATATATATTTAACTTATAATATCTTAAATCTATAACATGTATTTCCTCATAATGATTTGCTAAAAATGGAATAAAAGAATGGGAATATGAATCTTTAAATACTACTAATTTTTTATTGTTTTTAATATCTGTTTTAATAGTAATTAATGAATGATTTCCATCTAAAAATATAGAATATTTATCTTTTTTATCTAAATGATTAAACTCATAAAGGGTATTAGTATATTTATCTTCATCTAGATAATGAACTTTATAGGATGTTTTAAATTTAGGTTTAAAAATTTCTATTTTATCAGCAGATATATGCTTATTATTTGCTTTTGAATAAAATGTTCCATAAAAACTATTACTAACTATCTCTTTATCGAATTTATTAAAATCAAAGGGATTTAAACCTATATTTTTACAAAACTCTCGATATGAATAATATGCTCCTCTCATTGTCCAATGATGGTCTGTTTTAAAATAGATATATTCATCCTTTTTTCTTTTCAATATATCATAAACATCGATAAATTTCCCATTTAAATTATTTTTTACCCTATCAATTATTTTTAACTGATCATATGGCTTAGAAAACATAGGAAGTTTATCTTCATAAATTTTAACTGAATTTGGGGCTAATAAAAAGTAAGTGGTCAAATCTGGCAACTTTTTATTAAAGTAGTTTATACTCTTAATATTATTAGCTAAAACTTCATCTGACTTTGTAAAATCCTCTAATAAATATCCATCTTTCCCAAAGTATATTCCGTTATTTTCATTTTTAAGTGAAAATCTTTCAATATCAGATTTTAATCCTACCCAGAAATCTTTAAAAATGAACTGATCTGTAATATAGGTTTCAAACTTACTTGTAAATTTTCCCGATGTCAATTTTTCTATACTGAATTTTGGAAACTGTGATAATACTCTATTTTCTGATTCTGAAAATTCTTTATCTGGCATTAATATATTAAAAATATTTATTGTAAATATAAAAACTATAAAAACTATAACTATCATTTTATTAGCTAACTTTTCCATATCAAACACTTCCTTAAAATCTAAAATATAAAAACGGATTATATGACGCATCTACTAAATATGCTGTTGAAAGAAAAAGTAGTATGAAATATATACTATTAACTGTTATATATTGATAAACTCCTTTTTTCTTTTCCTTTAATTTATTTAAAATAACTTTATTTTTGTTTTTAATAAAAGGGGTTGAAGCTATTATAAGTATAAAAAATGTAATCATATAGCTATATAAATAATATACAAATTGTAAATCATATAACACTACATCGTTAAATCCAAACATAACTTTTAAATAATTATATCCTATAGAAATATCCTCAAATACAAATAATACCCACCCAATAATTAGTAAAAGTATTACATAAATATGTCTTATCGGCCTATATAATTTATTTAAATATTTTAATAAAAATGCTTTTTCAATAGTTATTATTATTCCAAAGTACAATCCCCAAAATATAAAATTCCAACTTGAGCCATGCCAAAATCCTGTTAATAACCATACTATGAAAAGATTTATATATGTTTTCCTTTGACCTAGCTTATTTCCTCCAAGGGGAATATAAACATAATCCTTAAACCAAGTACCAAGGGATATATGCCATCTTCTCCAAAACTCTGTTATGCTTTGTGATACGTATGGATAATTAAAGTTTTCTAAAAAGTCAAATCCAAACATTTTACCAAGTCCAATTGCCATATCAGAATAACCACTAAAGTCAAAGTATATTTGAAATGAAAATGCTATTATACCAAGCCATGCAGTTAATACTGTTAGTTCACTGATATTTGTATTTTGTATTTCACTAAAAAGCATCCCTATATTATTTGCTAATAATACCTTCTTTGATAAACCTATAATAAATCTTTTTATTCCTTCTGCAAATTTATCTATACTCATTTTTCTTTTATTAATCTGATTTGCAATTGTTTGATACCTGACTATAGGCCCAGCTATAAGCTGAGGAAACAGCGTTACATAAGTCGCTAAAGCAAAAGGACTTTTCTTAATAGGTGCTTTTTTTCTATAAACATCTATAGTATATGACATAGTTTGAAATGTATAAAATGAAATACCTATTGGAAGTGGCAAATTTAGTGAATTAAAGCTTGTATTAAATATTAGATTAATATTTAATACAAAAAAATCATAATACTTAAAAAATGATAATAATCCTAAATTGATTATAATTGATGATATAACAGCTAACTTTGACTTTTTACTATCTCTATATTTTTCTATTATTAAACCATGGATATAATCAACTATAGATGAAAATATCATTAAGAAAATATATATTGGCTCTCCCCAAGCATAAAAAATCAAACTTGCTATTAATAAAATAATATTTTTAAATTTATTTGGTGCTATATAATAAAATAATAATGTTATTGGTAAAAAATTAAATAAAAATACTAAACTACTAAAAACCATTTAACCACAACCTATCTATATTTACATAATTTAAGACACGATTTACGTGTCTTAAAAATTATTTTAATGCATTATTAAATATTTCTTCTATTTTTTCTGGTTTGTCATAAGTAATATATACTAAGTACTTACCATTAGTTTTTATTATATTATTTTGTACTTTTTTATATTGATCTGGCAAATATTTTTCCCAGGTATTAACTTGTCCTTTTTTTATCTTTTCTAGTGATGCTTTTAAATTTTTAACTTTAGATTCATCCTTAGCTTTTAATACTATAATTAAATCTGATTTAACATTCATCATTTGTTGTAATACATAACCTTCTTTTATGTCTTCTTTATTTAAAATTTCAGCAAATGGATTTTTTTCCTTAGTTAGATCTATATCCATAAACCCAGGTAATTTACCATCCTTTAAACTCTCTTCTTTTACTCCTTTATCTTTCATATCTTTGGCAATTTCACCCTTTATATCATCTAATATATCCTTCGTTTTTACATTTACATCTGCTTTTTTACTACATCCTACAAATGAGAATACAGTTGTAACTATAAGTATTAAACTTAATATTTTTTTCATTGTTATCCTCCTTAGTTGTTATTTAAAGTATTATCAAATATTTTTTCTATCTTTTCACCATGTTCAGATATTACAAGCATTATATATTTTCCTTCAGCTTTTAATATATGATTTTTTACCAAATCATAATTTTTTGGTACATAATTTTCATATGCCTTTAACTGTTTTTGAACATGATCTTTTAAAGTTTCTTTTATTAAAGATACCTTTGATTTATCCTTTGCTTTTATAATAACTATTTCTTCTGCAGCTAGGTTTATCATAGGACATTTAATGATACCTTCTTCTACGTTTTCTAAATTGATTTTATAACTTTTAACTATTTGTTTATTTACTTTAAGCATCTCTTCATTTTTTAAATTAACCTCTGTTAATCCTTTAAAGTCAATCTCCTTTTCGATTTCACTAAAAATATCCTCCACCGCTACATTTACCTCTGATTTTTCACTACACCCTATTAATGAGAAAATACTTACTCCTATAATTAATAGACATAATATTTTTTTCATTTTTATTCCTCCTTAGTTTTTTTATGTTTTTGACACATATAGTTAGTCGATTAAAACATAAAAAAAGTTCCACAAAAACAAAAAAAAACAGAAAAACTTTTAAAAGTTTTTCTGTTTAATGCTAATATTTAATGTTCAAATCCAATTAAATCATCTGTAGAAGGTAGACTTTCAATGGATAAATTATTATCTAATATATTTTTTAATGTATCAAGTCCAGCTAAAATAGTATCCATATCCTCTTTACTTGAATTACTAAAAATATTATTAAAAAAATTATTTATTATATGTCTATATTTCTTAATTAATTCTTCTCCCTTATTTGAAAGTTCAATATAGACTATTCTTCTATCTTTTTTACTCCGTACTCTTTTTACTATATCCTGTTTTTGAAGTCTATCTATTATTCCAGAGACTGTACTATTAACTAAACTAATTTCTTTACTTATTTCACTTACCTTTAATCTTTTATTTTTAGAAAGTGTTTTTATTACCATAATTTGTGGTACAGTTAAATTAGTTTCTTTAAACTCATTTTTAATACTATGATTTAACTTAGAGTTTATTTCCCTAATTAAAGAAGCTATTTCGTATCCCTTTGATAGATTAGACATTCTACCATTCCCTTCATAATTATTTCGTATTATAATAATTAATATTATAACTCTAAATTTCTAAAAATACAAAAGAAGTAAAGGATACTCATATAAAATATAATTATTAAATATCCATAGATTAACTTCTCCTTAATTTTTTATAACCAACATATATTATCCATAAATAGGCAAGTGTTTTAGGTATCATTAATATACCTACTAATCTATAGGTGCTTGCAAATAATACAACGGGAATATAGCAAAGAAAGGATATTATAATGCTAATTCCTATATTCTTAAAGATTGTATCATTATGTTTTATAGCCTCTTTTAAAATAATATATACTATTAAAATACCAAAAATAGTAAAAGGAATATTTCTATAAATCCCCCAACTAACTGGTGGATTATATAACTTCCACTGATTTTGTGGTAATATAGTTAATATTAACCTTGAAATTACTAACACAAAAGTAATCCATCTAATATTTATATTTCTTTTAATATCAAATCTAATCTCCCAAATTCTTAGCATTAAAACATAAAAAAATGTCATTGTTATTGAGGTTATAAGTTTTCCTATTCCTAATATATTAGCGTTTGCTTCTAACCCTGTTGTTAAAAGGGCATATATCCTTGGAATTAAATGAAAACTATCTCCAAACCCTAAGATAAATCCCATAAATCCAAATAATCTTAATAACTTATTATTTTCACCTGCAGAAATCATTTTTATTGACATATAAAAAATTGATGTTAAATAAAATACGTGAAAAATAGGTTCAAAATACTTCATATAAGCCCCCCTGATTTTATTTCGTATAATAATATTTCGCATACGAATTATATATTTATTATAACTCTTTACATTTTAAAAAGCAAGAAAAGTTAATAAATAAATTATTTGAAATATTTAATACTAAAAGGTATATTATGATTTTCTATATTAATTTAAAAGGAGTATATTAATGCCTGAATATCTTGAAATTTCAATAAGAGAAATATTTTCATATATTATTCTATTTACTTTAACACGCTTAATGGGAAAAAGAGAAATTTCTCAGTTAACTTTTTTTGATTATGTGGTAGGAATTACTATTGGAACTTTAACTGGATCAATGGTAATAGATACAACGAGAAATCTTATAACTATATTACCAGCTCTCCTGATTTTTTCAGCATTTCAAATTTTAACATCGTTTTTATCATTAAAAAGTGTAAATTTCAGAAAATTAGTTGATGGAACCCCAACTATTCTAATGAAAAATGGTAACATCTTAGAAAAAAATTTGAAAAAATCTAGACTTAATGTTGATGAACTAATTTCAAAATTAAGAGAAAAAAAAGTTTTCACATTAGCAAATGTTGAATTTGCAATATTAGAAAATGATGGTAAGATAAGTGTTATGAAAAAAACAAATAAACAAACTGTTACCCCCTCTGATTTAGGAATAACAACTAGCTACACTGGCTTAGGTAAACTAATAATTGAAGAAGGACGAATTAAGGAAAAAAAATTGCAAAAATATGGTCTTACACGCTCTTGGGTTTTAAGTAAACTCGGGGAACAGGGTATATATGATTTATCTAAGGTACTGTTTGCACAGGTTGATGAAAACGGTAATTTATTCGTTGATTTAAATGATAACTATAACAATAAAGATGATACTAATAAATGTAATTTAGTATCATCTACCCATAAAATACTTATATATACCAATTTTTCTTATATAACTATTCAAACCTTCTATTAGCTTCCCTACCTAACCATTCATTTTATTTCCCTTATTATTATTTAATATTTTTAAACCATTTATATACCGATAATGCTTCATTTTCATCTTTATATACATCCATTAATTCACACAATTTAAAGCTAAATTCAACAAAGGCTTGACCGGTTGAGGTTACAATATTTCCATCAACAACTATATCTTCATTTGTAATAACTGCATCCTTAAATAAATCAATATATTCCCCATCTGGTTTAAGTCCTTCTGAATCCCCAGTACATTTTTTATTCTTAAGTAAACCATACTCTGCCAAAAGATATGTACCCCCACATATACCTGCAATAAATTTATTCTTTTTATTTAACTTATTTATAAACTTTTTAAGCCTAGAATTACTATATAAATACTCTGGATTTCCCCCTGGAATTATAAAAAGGTCAATATCATCAGTATTACATTCATCTAGAGTCTTATCTGGTAAAAACTTTTGATTTTCTTCACTTACATACATACGATCTTCTAAAGCTAGTGTAAAATAACTACCTTTAAATTGTAATGCGCTTAAAACAACTTCAAATTCACAAAAACCATCATAATAAAATATACATATATTCATAATAATCCCCCAATTATAAAATTATTTATTAAATTATAACAAATAATGACTGACACCACTGTGTCAGCCATTTATTATTTAATATTATATTCTTTCATTTTCCTATATAATGTAGCCCTTGAAATACCTAATGCATTAGCTGCTTTTTCTTTACCTATAGTAGTATTACCATAAGTTTTTAAGGCCTCTGTAATTAGTGCTTTTATATTAGAATCAATATTTAATTCACTCTTTTTAAGTTGATTTGTATGAAGTAAATCATTAGGTAAATTGTTAATTGTAATAATATTAGTATTTGTCATATTAACAGAAAACTCTATAATATTTTTTAACTCCCTTACATTTCCATGCCAAGGATGCTTAAGTAATATTTCTAATGCATCACTAGAAAAACCATCAATTTTTTTCTTCATCCTATTTGAATATGATTTAAGAAAATGATTAAGTAATAACTCAACATCCCCTTTTCTCTCCCTTAAAGGGGGAATTTTTAAAGGAATTACTTTTAATCTATAATATAGATCTTCTCTAAATCTTCCTTCCCTTACTAGTTCTTCTAATTTCTTATTGGTAGCTGAAATAATTCTTACATCAATATCATTTGATTCTAAACCACCAATTTTTGTTACACATTTTTCTTGTATTACACGTAATAACTTAGATTGTAAATGCAAAGCCATTTCACCAATTTCATCAAGAAAAATTGTGCCACCATCTGCTAATTGAAACTTCCCTATCTTTCCACCCTTTCTAGCTCCTGAAAAAGCTCCCTCTTCGTATCCAAAGAGTTCTGATTCCATAAGTTCTTCTGGAATTGCTGAACAGTTAATTGCAACAAAGGGTTTATTTTTACGATTACTTGTATTATGAATAAGCCTTGCAACTACCTCTTTACCAGTACCTGTTTCACCATGGATTAAAACTGTTGAAGTACTTCCTGAAATTTGTTTTATTTTTTCTTTAAGATTTTTTATTTCGTTACTTTCCCCTACTAAATCGTCAAATTGAACATACATATCAGGAGAATATAACTCATCCATTTCCTTACTTATATCTTCAATGGATCTAAAATTTAAAACAGCACCTTGATTTTTTTCATCTAACATAACAGGTTTACTACTTAATAATAAATCATATTTTTCATTAATACTAATTTCTTTATATTTAACCTCTTCTTTTTCTATTAAAATCTTTTCAACAAGTTCTTTATCAAAAATTTCATTAATATTCTGTGGCAATTTATTTTTAAATATCTTTCTAAAGCCTGAGTTGCTATTTAAAATCCTACCATCATTAGAAATCAAAATGAAAAATTGATCAATTGAATCTAACACAACCTCCATACGTTTTGAAAAAAGCGAAATATTTTTTAATTCTTTTTCTCTAACTAACTTATTTATAATTAACTCAATCATACGGTTTATAAACTGTAAATAATTTTCTTTATTTTTTAAAATTTTTTCTTTATCTTGATAGTTATTAGCTATGACTCCTATACTTCCAATTGTACGTTTTTCAAAGTATAATGGTATCCCAATAATCATAGTCACTGGACAATTATTATTATTTTTACATACTTTACATCCATCGTGTTCTAATTTTTTATTTAATATTACAAGCTCTTCTATATCCATAACCTTAGACAAAATAGAGTCTTTCCTTATGCATTTATCTTGTGAAACTGCTTCTAGATCGCTATCTCCTAAAATTCTAAGCTTATCATCCACAATTAACACATCAAGTTTAAGCACTCCACCAATTATATTTGCTGTTTGTTCTATATAACTAGATATATCTTTTAAGGATACCATTTCCGCACCTCCTACTATACTATACAGAGTATACCATATTACCTTCTACATATTCCAATATTTCTTCCTTTGTTTTTCCCTTTAATCCCATCTTCTCTAAAGTCCTTCCGGTTTCAAAATAATTATCTTTATTGTATGCAGAAGATATTCTAATAACTGATTCTATAATTGGTACTTCTAATGAAAGTAATTTTGCAAACTCATAACACGGTACTAATATATAAGGAACATCTTCAGTAATATATCTACTCTTTGAAGAATTTGGTGCAGATTGAATCTTAGCATGGGCTACTGATGTTTTATTAAATTCATAAACTGATTTTGCATTTGAATTATATAATGCATTCATCATATCCAATTCTGATCTAAGTTTTAATCCCAATCCTTTACCGATTTCAATCCTCTCTTCTTCCATCTTAGCTGAAACCTCTCCAGTTGCTGGTGAAACACAATCGCTATAATAATTAAATTTCCCTTCAAAATTTTCAAGTAATCCAATATTAATAGTGGTTATTAAAGGATGTCCACCAAAGTTAATATTTTCAAGTCCTGCTTCAATTACATTTTCTAAAGGCTTCATTTCAATTGGGAAAAATGTATTAATTTTATTTAAAGCCTTATCTGTATTTTTCCTTGGAAATACTCCAGCATATATAAACTCTTTTATTCCCATAATACCAATATTCCCTGGTTCAAATAATCTACAAGCCCAAGGAATAGAAATTACATCAACATAAGTCAACGACAACTTATCATACCCCATATCCTTTCTAACTTTCTCCATTACTAAACTAGCATAATTTCCTGGCATAAATACAAGGGTATGTTTATTTGTTAAATATGGTAACATATTCTTGAAAATAATCTCTTGTGCAAAAGAAGGTACAATAATTACTAAAATTTCTGAAAATTCAACAGCTTCTTTTATACTTGTAGTTGCTTTTTTTACTGGTTCAAATCCAGGTAAAATCATCTTTACATCAGAAACTTCTGATAAGGCATAAATACCATTATTTTTATTTATAGCTTTAATTTGAGTATCAAATTTTTCTTGATCATAAATACAAACTTCATTACCAAGTTTTGAAAAATGATATGCAGCTGTAACTCCTCCATTACCTGCACCTATTACAGATATCCTACTCATATTAAATCATCTCCTTTAACGTTTTCTGTTATTGAATTCCTAATATATTAGTAAACAATACGATTAATGGCAATGCAATTATCGATTTTTCAATAAAAAGCATAGCTAGATGCTTAATATTAATTGGTATTTGTGAACCTATTAATACTGCACCCATTTCTGATAAGTAGATGATTTGAACTAAGGATAATATCCCTATTATAAAACGTGTCTTAATAGATACAATAGAACTTCCTACAATTGCTGGTAAAAACATATCTGCAAATCCAACTATTGTTGCTGGAGCTGCTTCAAAGGCTTCAGGAACACCTAATATATTCATATAATAACCCATTGGCTTAGATAGCCAATTAAATATTGGTGTATATTCTGAAATCATAAGAGAAGTAATGGCAATGGTCAAAATAGTTGGAGCTAAAGTTAAAAATAAATCAGCATAGGTTTTCGTTCCATGCTTAATAATATCAACTAAATTTCCACCCTCTTTAGCTTTATTTATCGATCTTTTTAGTGCCCATTTGTATTTACTAGTACCTTTAGGAGCAATTTCGTTTGTTTGATACTCTTGATTATTATAAGTAGAATCATCAAATACAGATAAAGGTGGAATTCTAACTATAATAAATGTTGAAATAATTCCAACTAGTACTAATATACCGTAAAATGGTAAGAATAAATCCCCTACCCCTAATGTATTAGCAATTACTAAACAAAACGGTAAAGAAACAACTGAAAACATTGTAGAAATAATAGCAGCTTCTCTAGCATTGTAATAGCCATTAACATATTGTCTAATTGTTATTAAAATACCTGTACTATTACCTCCTATCCATGATGTTACTAAGTCAACAGTTGACCTTCCTGGAATTGTAAATAAAGGATAAGTAAACCCTCTAAAAACAGTTCCTGCAAAATCCATAATCCCATAGTCAGAGATCAATGGTATTGTATAGCATGTTATAAAAAATGTAACAAATATAGTAAACATTAAACTCATAGCTAATTGTCCAGTATTTTCGCTGACAATCATATTAAAAATAGTCCCCTCTGGTTGAAAAATTAACGCAAATGCAAAGAATAATCCAATTGTACGTATAATGACACCTATCATACCAACTTCAAATATATTTTTTAAAAACTGATTTTCTTTTATATGTTTAAATTTAAATACTTTATGAGAAATCGTTATCAAAGATGAAATAATTACAACACCATAAATAATTGGCATACCATATGGTTTTAATACACCTTTCATAAAATCAATAATATAACCTAAAGGTATGTTTACTGCACCATCTTTAAATATTGGAAATAAAAATAGAAATACACCTATAGCTGAAGGAAATAAAAATTTACTAATATCTTTAGCACTAAACTTCTCATTTTCTAATGATAATTCCGATTCTTTTACACTCATTAATAACTCCTCCTTAAACTAAAATATTTAACATCGATGTTATCTAATATTAATTGCAACATCTATGCCAAATAAAGAATATACTAATAAACCCATTTTCACCCTCTATGATTACTATAATTTTTCTCAACCTGATAAAATTTCTCAATTTGATAAAGATTTATATAAAATATGTTATTTTAGATTAGAAATATATTATAACCGAAATTTTTAATCTTTCCTAATTTCTCTTTTTAAAATAAAAAAAGATATCTCTAAGTTGAGATACCTCTTACTGTATTAATGTTAATATATTATTGTTCCCTTAAGAACTTAACTGCCTTTTCATAAAATTCTTGTCCCTTTTCTATTTCTCCAAGTTTTATATATATCTTACCCATAAGCTCATATACTTCTGATATATTAAAATAATATTCAACCTCTTTAGCTAGTTTTTCAGATTTTTCTATATAACTTAATGCTTTTTTATAATCTTCTTTTTTAAAATATAACTTGCCTAGTAAATATAAAACAATACTTTTTACTCTAGGTAATTTTTCTTCATTTGATATATTAAGTGCCTCTATAAAATTATCCTCTGCTTTATTAAGTTGATCTTCTTCTAATTCTACCTTTCCTTTATATAAGTATATAAAAAATTCAATCTCAGCTTTATTTCTTTTATTTTCTATAAATGATGCATACTCTTCTAATTTTTCAATACTCTCTTCTGCTTTTTTATGGTCTTTCTTATTTATATAGATATCTATATACGTTACATATACTCCACAAAGTCTTTCATAATCCCTAAAATACTCTAATAAACTTAATAATCTATTATCTAGATAAGAAATGGCCTTTTCAGTATTCTTTTCTGAATGCAAATAAATATCTGCTAAGTTTAAAAAAGCTCCCAGTACTGTTTCTGTTATAATTCTTTCTTTTTTAGATATATTTATTAACTTTTTTAAATAGTCTTTAGATACTTTAATATTTCCCATCTGACCATATATAATACCTATATTATGTATAAGTTCTAATTTTGATTTTATCTCTATAGAAAGATCATAGGATAATAATTCTTCAGCCTTTAAAAAACACTCTAAACTTTTCTTTCTTTTTTCTAAAAGAAAGTAACATTCCGCTAATACATTATATATTTTAAAATGTTTTTTACTAATATTTTTATCAGTTATATTTATAAATTCTAGGGAATACTTTTTACTATTTTCATAATCGTTTAATTCAAAATAATTATTTGCTAAATAATAATATAAATTTTCTAATGATTTTTTATCTAGACTTTCTTTATATTTAAATACATTTTGTAATTTTTCAATACTTTCTTTATATTTCTTTTCTTCAAATAATCTTTCCCCTTCATATAATAAATCTAAATCAATAGATTCATTATCCTTTCCTGTAAGCAAATATGAAACTGACTTATTAAGACGGGTTGATATTAATTTTAATGCTTTCATTGATGGATTTACTAATCCTCTTTCTATCTTACTTATATAACTTTTTGAAAAGTCATCCCCAGCTAAATCCTGTTGACTTAAATTCAATTCTTTCCTTGCATTTTTTATTCTATCACCTATAGTTTCCATATACTCACCCCTATTTATATTATAAAGTATGTAGTATTATTTTTCAACTAATTTGATAATATTGTTTGTATTAGTTGATTTTATTTCACTTCTTTTTATAAATAAAACAAAATAGTTTGACTTTATTTGAATGCTAGTTTCAAATATAATTAAAGGTTGAACTTTATTCAACTTAAGGAGGTTTTAAATATGCTTAAAAATTTATTTAATATCCATTTATTATTAAACCTGTAAAGTTAAATATAGAATTTTTCCACTAACATATATTGCATACATAGTATCTGCAACATGTCTTACCCTATTAGATTTAATTGTTTTCTATAAAAATAATTTTTTTAAATGATCTAGAGAAATTCTAAACTAATAATTTAGTTTCAACTAAAACAAACTACGCTTTTTTTCTAAGAGTAGTTTGTTTTCTAGTGTTTATTATTTAGATTTTTAAATCATACTTATAACATATTCACTTTAACTTAGTATTATCTTATCAAAATTTAGGGAAACTCTAATCATTTAATATTTTATTCCATTTTCATCTGTTAATTTATTAGCTATTATGGCTGTTCCTTTTATTTTAGTATTAGTCTCTATTTTAGGCTGTACCGAAGGATTTAATGGATATTTTTCTCCATCATATTTTAGTGTCGTAAAGAAAGGTTTAACTCCACCACCATATACATTCATTATAATGTCATTCCATCCATTAGTTTTATTTTTACTAATTATTATGGGATTTTGAACTAATGTAAATTCAGAAACTGGGTTATAATCACCATGTTCTTCTGAAAAAATAATTGCACTTGAACCTCCAGTACCTGAAAAATAAGGTCCAGTAAGAATAAAAAAGGCGGCGATTAAATGATTTCGCCGCTTATTCTTGGCTCTTCACTAATCGTCAATGTTATAAGTTATTCCGTGTACACTTTTGTAGTGTATAGGTTCCATTAACCCATCACAATTCTGACA